>NZ_BAAAPH010000027.1:63932-104276 GCF_039531045.1 Kribbella hippodromi
TGCTGGCGAACCGATGCTTGCTGGCGAACTGCTGCGTCCGCAGCCCGGCATCGGTGAGCTTGTCGGCAATCTGCCGAAGCTGCGACCCGACCATTCACGAGAGGAATGTGTATGAGACTCCGCCGATTGTCCTCGGCCGCGCTGGTTCTGACCGCCGGTCTTGGATTGTTGACACCCGGATTGTTGACACCCGCCGCGCAGGCGGCCGAACCGAACCTCGACGGGGGCACCTGTCGGCCGGCGCAAACCGGCGTCCCGCTGCCCGTCACCAGCGATCACGGCGTACTGCAGGCGCAGGTGTTCGACCGGCAGGTCCCCGACCCATCGGTGTACGCCGGCCGCGTCGGTTTCGTCTGGGGTGCTTTGAAAGCAGCGCAACCCGACGGCGTACTGGCCAGCTCGTACGTCACCGCGTTCCGCAACGCACCCGCGCGCCAGTTCACGCCGGAATGGTTCAAGGCCAATCACCCGGACTGGATCGAGTACACGGCTGATCGCACCACGCCGGCGTGGGAGTTCAACAACCAGGTGTACACGCCGATCGACATCAGCAACCCCGCGGTCCGGCAGTGGTACATCACGAACCTGCTCGATCCGGCGATCGCGGCCGGTTTCAAGGTGATTGCCGTCGACAACATCGGCGTACGCAACGACTTCAAGGTCAGCGGGCATTACGACGCGAACGGTACGTGGGTGCAGCAGTTCGGCACCGATCCGAAGGACCCGGCGTGGGTCGGCGACGTACTCGACTGGCTGCGGTTCCTGCGCGACTACCTGCACTCGCGCGGCGTCGCGGTGGCGTTCAATCTGACCTTCAACGGCAGCTTGCACGACGAGTTCCAGGACAAGTCGCCCGAGTACATCGCCGCGCTCGACCAGATGATCGACATCTCCGACATCTGGCTGAACGAACAAGGCTTCACCGTCCACCGCGTCGAGAACGTCACCGACGACGAGTGGCAACTGATGTTCGACCTACTCCGCCGCCACCGCTGCAAACCGGCAGTAATCTTGAACAAGCTCCCCACCGACTACTGGTACCAGTCCAGCCCTGAGCAGCGCCAATGGGTGGTCGCCAACTATTTCCTCTACCGCGAAGCCCCAACGATGCTGGAAAGCACGGGCCGCAAAGACTACGCCGCCTTCAACGAAATCCCAGAAATGACAGCCGACCTGGGCCCGGCGATCACCCCACCCGTACACCGAGGCCCCACCCTCTGGACCCGGCTCTACCGAGACGGCCTGACAGCGGTGAACCCCACCTCAACCCACGCCGCCAAACTAACCCTCCCAGCCGGCACCTGGACCGACCTCCACGGCACCCAATACACCGGCAAAATCACCATCCCCGCCAACACCGGCCTAGTACTAAAACCCACCAACCCCCAGCCCCAGTAGCCCCCACCCGGCCCGGCTTGTCCCCGGCCCGGCCCGGCCACCGGCTGTATAACCCATCACCGCCCCTTCCTCCGACGGCTGACGGGCTATTTGCCCACTGACGCCCTACAACCCGCCACCAGCCAAACAACCCGCCAGCCACCCGGAGCCGGCCGCACTTCCGGCCGGAGTCATTCAACGCGCCGCCGGTTGTCGTCAGGGTTCCAGGCAGAGGCCCGGAGAACCGGCCACCCTCCGTCGGTGTGCTGACGGGTTGGCAACGCGACCGGAGGTTTCAGCAGCCGCCGGATTGCCCGAATGGTCTCCTCCGGCGCACGCCGCTCATCAAGAATCCGCCGCACGCCGGCCAAAACCTCCTCAGACCTGATCGGTACCGATTCACTCATCACATTCCCCGCACTCGATTGGAACGGCCAGGGCGACGGGGCAGGAGATCGCACACCCGCCTGCGTACTCGGGCTCACCCACCGCCCTGACCTCACAACCGACTCTGCCGCCAACCACCTACCCAATCCACCGAGCCGATCGATGAGCAATTGTCGCGAATCGTCCCCGTCTGGCGGGGAGGATCTTGTGGCACGATGTTGTGGTGAGCACGCACCCGCCGCCCCATGCTGCTTCCGCCGCGTCGAGCATGCGGCAGCAGCGGCGACAGTGGGCTGCGGAGTTGCGGGCGGAACACCGCACCTGGGTGCAGGTCGCAGGCGCGTTTGCGGAGCGGTACGGAGTGAACCTGCGCGTCGCGTTCCGGATGGCTCACGACTGGAGTCAGCGTGAAGCGGCCGACCACTGGAATGAGCGATGGCCGGCGGTCCCGAAGACCTTCAAGAACTTCTCGTACTGGGAGCAGTGGCCGTCGGCGAGCGGGTACGAACCTTCTCTCGAGGTGCTGGCCAGGCTCGCCGAACTGTACGAGTGCTCGATCGCCGATCTCGTCGCCGACTGCGCCGACTTCCGCTCAACTGATCCGAATCATCGCGTGACGTCGCGGGTCGCCGACCTCAGCGCCGGGCTGGCTGTACCCGCGGATGAGGACGCCGCACGCCGGGTCGCCGACGAAGTCGAGAACACCAGCCCGGAGGTGCTCGCGCGTACTGTCGCGGCATGGCTCGGCACGGTCGACCCACGACTCGGGCGCCGCCGCCTGCTGACCAAACTGTCCGCGGCGCTTGCCCTGGCCGCGGCCACCCCGGCCACTGCCGTCGCCGCGGTCGACGAACCCGTGAGAGGCCCCGCCGGCGAGCACGACCTCGGAGGTATCTGGCACTCGCGGTACTTCTATCGCTCAAGCGGCCGAGCGGGACAACTCTCCTGCGAGCACTACATCGTCCTCCGGCACACCGGCGATCGGATCGTCGGCGAGAACGTGCCGGCCCGCAACGATTCGCACGTGCGCCTCGAGCTTGCCCTTCGCGGAACTGTTGCCACCGGCACCTGGTCGGAACGGACCAGCACCGACGGGCACTATCACGGCCGCGAGTACCACGGCGCCATCCAATTGGTCGTCGACCCGATGGGCAAATCCATGACTGGCCGCTGGATCGGCGTCGACAGGCAGTTCAACATCAACACCGATGTCTGGGAACTCAACTGGATCAACACAGCCACCCCAACCACCCAACGCGACTACCGCAACCTGGTGTAGTAACACCATCCCCCACTGCCGCGCTACTCGCCACGGGCTCTCGGTCCGACGGCTGACGGGCTGTGTGTCCGCTGGCGCACTGCAACACGCTAGCGACAGAACAACCCGCCAGCCGCCAAGAGATCGCCAGGTGACAGAGCAGGAGGTCTACTCAGGCTCGCCGACCGCCCTGAACTCGCATCCGGCCCTCTGCACTTGGGGGCAGTGGCCGGCTCCAGCGCGGACCAGCTGTGCTCCTGCAGGCTGACGGTCATTGGTGACAGCCAACCGCGGCCACGTGCCGGACCCCTACTGTATTTCTTCTTTTCTTCTGCCTTTCCTGTTCTTGTATTTCTGTTCTCTGTCTTCTTCTTTGTTCTTGTCTTGTTGCTCTTCCCGGTTCTTCCAGGGGCTCTCTTGTTTGCTGGTTTTACTTGAAACTGGTGGGGGCTACGCCGGTTGAGCCTCGGATTACCAGGCGGGTTTCCAGTTTTACGGTTTGGGGTGGGAGGTCGGGGTCGCGGAGTTGGTCGAGGAGGAGGTCTACGGCGGCGGAGCCCAGTTCGGCGGCGGGGACGTGGATTGAGGTGAGCATGGGGTGGGTGACGGTGGAGAGGGGGCTGTCGTCGATGCCGATGACGCTGATTTCGTGGCCTACTTGCATGCCGCGTTCGGTCAGGCGGGACATCACGCCCAGGGCGATCAGGTCGTCGTACGCGATGGCGGCGGCTACTTCGGAGGACTGGAGCAGGTCGGCGGCGCGCATGCCGGCCTGGATTTGTGGTTCGAAGGGGCCGAGTTCGCGCAGTTCCACGTCGTTGGCGGTGCAGGCGGCGGCGAGGGCGTCGCGGCGTTGCTGGTTGGACCAGGAGCGGCGCGGGCCGGACAGATAGGTGATCCGGCGGTGGCCGAGCGAGACGAGATGCTCGACCGCTTCCTGCAGGCCTTCGTTTTCGTCGATGACGACGCTGCCGGCGCCTTCGACCTCGCGGTTCACGAACACCACCGGGAGTTGCTGCGCGAGCCGGGTCAGCTCTGCGGGGGCGGTTCGTGGTGAGGCGAGGATCAGGCCGTCGACCTGGCGGCTGAGGCCGCGGGCGAGTTCGAGTTCGTCGGCGACGTGTTCGTCGGTGTCGGCGATCAGCACCGCGTACCGCTTGTCGCGGGCGCGCGCTTGCACGGACTTGATGATCGGCGGGAAGAACGGGTTCGCGATGTCCGGTACGACCAGGCCGACGGTGTCGGTCCGGCCGGAGACCAGCGAGCGTCCGGCGCGGCTCGGCGCGTACCCGAGTTGCCGGGCGACGCGTTCGATCCGGGTCCGGGTCTCGGCGTTCACCTTCTCCGGGTCGGTGAGGGCCCGGGACACGGTCGAGGTCGACACGTTGCAGGCCGCGGCCACCTCGGCCAGCGTGACAGCCAATGCAGCTCCCCAAGTCGGGTACGGATAGGTCCTGGCATCGTAGCGCAAACGATTGCCGTTGTTGCGCACCCTGATCGTACCCACTTATCCGAGTTTCGACTGCAAGCCGTTGACTCTTGCTGCAAACGTTGGCAGTCTCATCACACCCCGGCCGATCCGGCCCGGGACCGAAGGGAGATCCCGTGCGCTCCAGAGTGAAACTGACAGCTGCCGTGACCGGTCTGGTCCTGCTGTCCGGGCTGACCGCCTGTTCGGGCGGCGCCGGCGCCTCCGGCGGGGCCGCGAGCAGCCGGCCGCTGACGGTCGCCGCGTACTCGCAGCCGACCCTGCAACCGAACTTCAACCCGTTCTCGGTGAACGCGCTCCGCGGCACCATCGGCCTGATCTACGAGCAGCTGTTCGACTTCAACACCGCCCACACCAGCGAGTTCATGCCGAGCCTGGTGACCAAGTACAGCTGGGGTACGGGCGGCAAGGCGATCGATCTTGCCCTGGACAACCGGGCGAAGTGGGCCGATGGCAGCGCGCTGACCGCGGACGACGTGATCTTCACGTTCGGCTACCTGAAGCAGCACGATCTGCTCGCGCTACCGGTGGACCAGGTCACGAAGACCGCCGACGGTGTCCACCTGACCTTCACCAAGCCCGCGTACGCGGCGATCCAGGATCTTGGCCGGACGGTGATCGTGCCGAAGAAGGTCTGGGCCGGCAAGGACCCCGACACCGACACGAACGTGCAGCCGATGGGCAGTGGGCCGTACTCGCTCGGCCAGGTCACCGGTCAGCAGGCGACGTTCAAGGCGCGCGCGGACTACTGGAAGCAGCAGGTCCCGGTGCCGCAGATCACGTACGTCACCACCAGCAGCACGAACCTCTTGACCCAGCAACTGGTCCGCCACGAGATCGATCTGGCGTACGCGGGAATCCCGGATGTGAAGAACCAGTTCGTCCAGCGGGCTCCCGCGCAGAACCATCTCTGGCCGATCTACGCCAGCATGAAGCCGCTGATGCTGAACCTGAAGCGCAAGCCGTTCGACAACGTGCATGTCCGCAAGGGCATCGCGCTGGCACTCGACCGGCAGGCGGTCACGGATGCGTACAACCCGGGCGTGTACCAGCCGGTTGGTCCGACCGGGTTGTACCAGGGGACGTGGTCGTCGTGGATCGCTCCGGCCGATCGTGATCCGCTCAAGCCGGACCAGGCGGCCGCGCTGGCCGAGCTCGCGCGGGCCGGGTACAAGCAGCAGGCAGGCGGCAAGCTGATCGGTGCCGACGGCAAGCAGTTGAAGCTGCGCATCCTGACGGTCAGCGCGTTCGCGGACGGGATGGCGTACACGCAGGAGCTGGCCGGTCAGCTTGCCGCGCTCGGCATCGATGCGGCGGTCAACGGCGTACCGTCGGCCGCGTACACGGGTGACGAGGACAAGCGGGACTTCGACGCGATCTACGGCGATGCGTTCACCTTCGGTACGAACCCGTACACGTTCTACAACAAGATGCTGTCGAAGAAGTCGAAGACGAACGTGGTCGGCTGGGACGACCCGGCGACCGAGTCCGCGCTCGGCGCCCTTGCCCAGGCCGCGCCGGAGGCTCAGCTCGCCGCGTCCAAGCCGCTGCAGCAGATCATGCTGACCCAGCTGCCGGTGATCCCGGTGGCGGTGAAGGGTACGCCCTACATGTACAACACCGAGCACTGGACTGGTTGGCCGAGCGCCGACGACCCGTACACGACGCCGGATCCCGGTGCGATCAGCGGTGTCTTCGCGGCCAAGCTGTTCCTCTCCCTCAAGCCGGCATGAGGCGCCTCCGGGGCGCGCCGTTCGTCCAGCGGATCGGGTTCTATCTGATCGCCGCCTGGTCCGCTGTCACGATCAACTTCGTGCTGCCACGGTTGATGCCGGGCGATCCGGCGTCGGCGATCCTGTTCAAGATGTCCGAGCTGGGTCCGGTGTCCGAGCAGCAGGAGGAGCTGGTGCACCGGCTGTTCGGCGGGGCGCGCGGGCAGTCGTGGTGGCACGAGTACGTCAGTTATCTGAACGGCATCATCCACGTGGACTTCGGGCGGTCGATCTCGTTCTACCCGGCGACTGTCTCGTCGGTGGTGAAGTCCGGGTTCCTTTGGACGTTGCTGCTGGTGGGCAGTGCGACCGTGATCGCGTTCGTGATCGGCACCAGCCTGGGCATCGTGGCCGGCTGGCGGCCGGGGCGGGCGGTCGACTCGGTGGGCAGTCTGGTGTCGATCTTCCTGCACTCGGTGCCGTACTTCTGGGTGGCGCTGATCCTGGCGTACGTGTTCTCGTTCACGCTCGGCTGGTTCCCACTGTCCGGCGGTGCCGATCTCGGACTGGTGCCCGGGTTCACGCCGGAGTTCCTGAACAGCGCGGTCCGGCACGCGATGTTGCCGGCCGCAACGATCGTGCTGACGTCGGTGAGCGGGTGGATGATCCACATGCGCAACATGATGGCGTCGGTGGTGAACGAGGACTACGTGCTGCTCGCGCAGGCGAAGGGTCTGCCGGGGCATCGGGTGGTCTTCTCGTACGCGGCCCGGAACGCTGTCCTGCCCAGCATCAGCGGTTTCGCGGTCTCGATCGGGATGGTCGTCGGTGGATCGCTGCTGACCGAGATGGTGTTCAACTATCCCGGTCTCGGCAGCCTGCTGAACCAGGCGATCGTGAACGTGGACTACCCGTTGATGCAGGGCCTGTTCCTGATCATCTCGCTGACCGTACTGGCGGCGAACTTCGTGGTCGACTCGCTCTACGTGCTGATCGACCCGCGGACCCGGGAGGCGTCGTGATCAGACGATTGTGGGCCGGCGGCGACCGGAAGGTCACGGTCGGGCTGGCGGTCCTCGCACTGATGCTACTTATCGCACTGGTCGGACCAGTGGTCGTAGGTGCCTGGCTCGGCCAGTCGCCCACCAAGCTGCACGCCGGTCCGCCACTGGCCGGACCGTCGGGCGAGCACTGGCTCGGTACGACGTCGTCCGGGGTGGACGTGTTCGCGCAGTTCATCACCGGTACGCGCGTGTCGGTCTTCGTCGGGCTGGTCGGTGGGACGATTTCGACCTTTCTCGCGGTCGTGTTCGGGTTGGTGAGCGGCTATCACACCGGCAAGGCGGGCGCGGCGCTGACCGGATTCGTGAACATCTTTCTAGTGATCCCAGGGCTTCCGCTGCTGCTGCTCATCGCGAGCTACACGCGGGGCCGTGGTGGCTGGGCGGCGGTCGCGTTGATCATCGGTCTGACCAGTTGGGCCGGCGGCGCGCGGGTGAAACGCGCGCAGACGTTGTCGCTGCGCAACCGCGACTTCGTGGCGGCCGCGCGGTACAGCGGGGACAAGCAGTCGCGGGTGCTGTTCATGGAGGTCGTCCCGCACCTGGCGCCGGTGATCGCGTCGACCTTCCTATTCGCGGTGGTCGGATCGATCGCGGCGGAGGCCGGACTGGACTTCATCGGCGCCGGCAACACGAACACGGTCAGCTGGGGCACGATGCTGTACTGGGCGCAGTCGCAGGGCGCGTTGCAGAGCGGCGCCTGGTGGTGGTTCCTGCCGCCGGGCCTGGGCATCGCCCTGGTCGGTACGGCGGCCGGACTGGTGAACTTCGGCATCGACGAGCTGTCCGACCCGCGGCGCCGTACGCTCCGCACCGGTCGACGGCCGAAACAGCGGCCCAAACGACGCAAGGTGCGTCGTACGGAGGTGGCGGCATGACGTTGCTCGAGGTCCGTGACCTGATCGTCGAGTACGGCACCGATCCAGCCGTACGCGCGGTCGACAAGGTGTCGTTCGACGTCGGACGTGGCGAGATCTTCGGCGTACTGGGCGAAAGCGGCAGCGGGAAAACCACCTTGATGACCGCGATCACCCGCCTGCAGCGACCACCGGCCCGGATCGCCGGAGGCACGGTGACGTACCGCCCGTCCGAGGGCGAACCGGTCGAGCTGGTCGGCTGTACGCCGCGCCGGCTGCGGGAGCTGCGCTGGGAGCGGGTCGCGGTGGTGTTCCAGAGCGCGATGAGCTCGCTGAACCCGGTGATGCGGGTCGGTACGCAGTTCGCCGACGCGATCCGGGCGCACCGGGCGGTGAAACGCTCCGAAGCATGGGACCGGGCCGCGGAGTTGCTCGAACTCGTCGGCATCCCGCGCGACCGCGTACGCAGCTATCCGCACGAACTGTCCGGCGGGATGCGCCAGCGAGCCGCGATCGCGCTGTCCTTGGCCTGCCAGCCGGATCTGGTCGTGATGGACGAGCCGACCACCGCGGTCGATGTGGTGATGCAGCGCCAGATCCTCGACAACCTGAAGGAGCTGCAGGCAACATTCGGCTTCTCGGTGCTGTTCGTCACGCACGACCTGTCGCTGCTGGTCGAGCTGGCCGATCGGATCATGGTGATGTACGCCGGGCGCGCGGTCGAGATCGCGTCGGCCGAAGACATCTACCGCGACCCGCAACACCCGTACACACAGGGATTGCGGGACTCGTTCCCGTCGTTGCACGGCCCGCGGCGTGAGCTGCGCGGCATCGGTGGCACGCCGCCGGATCTGCGGCGACTGCCGACAGGTTGTGCGTTCGAACCACGTTGTCCACAGCGTGTCGACGATTGCCGGGAGTCCCTGCCGTTGCTGATCGAACGCGACCGTACGCAGGCAGCCTGTCTGCTGCTCGACCGTCAGGAGGTGGCTCGATGACCGTACTGCTGGAAGCCGTCGAGGTCACCAAGCGGATGGCGCTGCACGGGCGTCAGCATGGCCAGTGGTTCACTGCGGTCGACTCCGCTTCGATGACGCTGGAGTCCGGCAAGGTGGTTGCGCTGGTCGGAGAGAGCGGCTCGGGCAAGAGCACGCTGGCCAGGCTCCTGACGCTCGGCGACGAGCCGTCCGGCGGAACGATCCGGTTGGCCGGGAAGGACGTCAGCCACAAGCGGCGTACGGACCGCCAGGCGCACTTCGGGCAAGTGCAGTTGATCATGCAGGACCCGTTCGCCTCGCTGAACCAGTTGCACCGGGTGCGGTACATCCTGAGCCGTCCATTGCGGAACTTCGGTACTGCGGACGGTGATCTGACTGCGAAGGTCATCGAGCTACTGGAACGGGTGAATCTGACGCCGGGGGAGCAGTACATCGACAAGTACCCGCATGAGCTGTCCGGTGGCCAACGGCAACGAGTGGCGATCGCACGGGCGCTGGCGGCTGATCCGGTAGTACTGATCGGTGATGAGCCGGTGTCGATGCTGGACGTGTCGATCCGGCTCGACGTACTGCGGCTGTTCGCGGACCTGTGCGCACGGGACGGTCTGGCGATGCTGTACATCACCCATGACATCGCCAGCGCACGGTACTTCGCGGACGAGATCAACGTGATCTACGCGGCCCGGATGGTTGAGGGCGGTCCGGCCGAGGAGGTGACGCAGCGGCCGCGGCACCCGTACACACAGCTGTTGCTGGAGTCTTCACCTGATCCGGACAGGAGCAGTCAGCGGCGTACGCTGCCAATGGCGGATGGGTCGAACGAGCCGATCGACCGCGAACAGGAGCTGGCCGGCTGTCCTTTTGCGGCCCGCTGCCCACACGCCATGCCGATCTGCACCCAGAAGCCCCCGCCAACCACCACCTCCACCAACGGCCACTGGACCCGCTGCTGGTTACACGAAGAGTAGTTGGGGTATTTGTAGTGGGTGACCCGGGCATCGAGAGTCGTCCTCACTGCAGCCCCGCTGTTGTTGCTGTCCGCCTGCGGCACAACCACTGCCCCCAACGCACAGCCGACTGCAACCGCAACCGTCACAACAACCGTGACAGTAACGGCACCACCCAGCAGCAGCACCAGCACCAGCACGACGCCCCAGCCGTCGGCGGCGCGTCCCTCGGTGCAGACGGGTGTGGTGCCGAACGTAGTAGGTCTCAACCACCAGCTAGCGCAGGACACCATGCAGGCGGCCGGCTTCTACTACCTGACTGAACAGGACGCCACCGGTCAGGGCCGCCTCCTGATCAACGACCGCAACTGGGTGGTTGTCTCGCAGTCACCTGCGGGCGGCACCAAGGCAGCGTCGGACACCAAGATCCTGCTCCGGTCCAAGAAGATCGGCGAGTAGACCGGGCCGCGGCCCGGCGCGGAGGTGGTCTACTCGAGAACTGATCGGTCGCGCCCACAGCCAACTAGCATCGGTGGAGCTCGTTCGCCCTGTGGCTGGAGGCTTGATGTCGGTTACCTACCAGTTCGAGTACGGCGAGCGGTTGCGGTGTGCGTTTATCGGTGCGGGCGGGCACTCGTACCGGAACGTCTACCCGGCGTTCCAGTACGCACCGGTCGAGCTGGTTGCGGTCTGCGATGTGCAGCTGGATCGCGCCGAGACGTACGCGCGGCAGTTCGGTGCGGCGGCGGCGTACGACGACCATCACCAGCTGCTCGCGGTGGAGCGGCCGGATGCGGTGTTCATCGTGACCTCGTACACCGACGCGGGTGACGTACAGGCGACCGCGCTCGCCGAGGACTGCCTGCGGGCCGGGGCGCACGTGTGGATGGAGAAGCCGACGGCGGCCGGGATCGCGCAGCTCGACCGGCTGCAGGCGGCCGCGGACGAGACTGGGCGTACGGTGATGACAGGCTTGAAGAAGATCTTCACGCCCGCGATGGAGAAGGTGAAGTCGATCCTGGCGACGCCCGAGTTCGGGCCGGTGTCGTCGATCGCGGTCCGGTACCCGCAGGCACTGCCCGCGCCGGACGACCGGTCGGACGACGCGAAGATGATCGGCTTCCTGGACCACATCTTCCACCCGGCCGCGATCCTCACCCACCTGATGGGTCCGGTACGGCGGCTGAGCTATGAGTGGGAGCCGCGGACCGGTGCGAGCGTGTCCAGCCTCCTGTTCGAGTCAGGCGCGATCGGCGCACTGCACCTCGCGGCGGGCGCGGCGAACAGTGCCCCGCTGGAGCGAGTCGAGGTGATCGGCGCAGGCGCGAACGTGGTGGTCGAGAACGGCGTACGGATCACGTACTACCGCGCCGGCGCTGACCTTGGCTACGGGCGATCCGCGTCGTTCGTCACCGACGATGCGGTCGCACCACTGCACTGGGAGCCGGAGTTCTCGCTCGGACAGCTCTACAACAAGAACCTGTTCTACCTCGGGTACGTACCGGAGATCGTGCACTTCTGCGAGCACGTACTGGCCGGGACACCGGTGCAGAAGGGCACGCTGGCCGACGTACGCGAAATCCTCAAGCTGTACGAGCTGTACCGCCGGCTGCCTGCCGGTACGTCCGCGACGATGGGGAGCTGACCAATGGGAGAGCAGAGCCGGATCACCCGTGCGGATGCGGTGCTGGTGGAGGACCAGCCGTGGGGGCGCTTGGAGTGGATGGTCTCCGCCGCACTGGGCAACTCGGACACGATGACCGTCGGCCGGTGCTACATCCGCCCCGGTGAACAGAACCCGCGGCACTACCACCCCAACTGCGACGAGGTGCTCCACGTGCTCCAGGGCACGATCGAGCACAGCGTGGACGACGACCGGGTGACGATGCGGGCGGGGGACACGATCAGCATCCCGTCCGGCGCGCTGCACAACGCCCGCAACATCGGCCCCGACGAGGCGATCTTCGTGATCTCGTTCTCGGCACCGGACCGTCAAACGGTCGGGGAGTAGGAGCGGCGAGTAGGAAATCTCTGGCAGCATGACAACCATCTGAGGGGTGGACCGCCTCCTCACAGATATGACCGCTGAGTTGGCTGCTGTTCGGGGGCAGGTGGAGGATCGACGCAGGGCACAGGCAACGGACTTCGACGAGTATGTCGTGGCCCGTTATCAGCAGCTGGTCCGGATGGCGCGGCTGCTGACGCAGGACTGGGCGCTGGCGGAGGACCTGGTGCAGAGTGCGCTGGTCAAGTGCTGGGGTGCGTGGGGGTCGATCCGCAGCGAGGACCCGACGGCGTACGTGCGTCGCACCGTACTGACCACGTACTTCGCCTGGTACTGCTGGCGACGCTCCCGGCCGGAGCGGTTGACCAGTATCGATCTGGAGCGGCCCGCCGTCGACGAGTACAGCGTGGTCGAGAATGCGGACCTGCTGGACGCGCTCAGAGCTCTTCCGAAACGTCAGTGTGCCGTCATCGTGCTGCGCTACTTCGAGGACCTGACCGAGGCGGAGACCGCGGCTGCGCTCGGTTGCAGCGTCGGAACAGTCAAGAGCCAAGCGCACCGGGCGCTCCGCCGGCTGCAGGTCGCGTTGTCTGCTGCCGGGCAGGCAGACGAGGAGGCGGGTAACCGATGAACACCGCACAACTCGAAGACAAGCTGCGGGAGCAGCTCTCGCAGGCGTCGCAGCCGACTGGGCACCTTGTCGTCCCGCTGCGCGACCTGCACCGCCGTGGGGTTCGCCGGCGCCGGCAGCGCGTCGCCCTGACCCTCGCAGGTGTCGCCGCTGCGGTTGCGGTGGTCATCGGCGGCGTGCAGGCACGGGTACTGCTGACCGAGCAGCCACCGGCGTCCGCGCCCGGGGCAGCCGGCGTGACGTTCCCAACCGAGCTGAATGGCTACAAGCTGGCTGGGCAAGCTGTGGGCATACGGGGCCAGACCGACTTCACCGCTACGGCACTGCCGGTGGCTACTGGTGGTCCGGCCATGATCCCCGGCGATCTGTCGCTGATCTGCCAGGCCCGCGACGCACAGCATCACCAGGTGCTGGTCACGAGCCCGGGCGGCAAATCCGCGCTGATGCCGTGCTCGGCTCTCCCGACAGCGTTGAACAACCTCGGCGCCGGGTTCGACGCGGGTGGAATGCCACTGGTTCGTAGCCAGCCGATCCGGTTGCGGCTGGTGGACCTGAGCTACCGGCTCGGTGAACCTACTGTGCCGCAGCTGACGGACCCGACCGCGGTGCTAGGCGTCGCTGCCTACCGCTTCCCCTGACAGGTTGTCAGAGCAGCTGCAGTGCCTCGGCGATTGAGGCGGCGACCGGGGCTCCAGTAGCTTCCAGCGACGCGCGGGTCATGGCACCGGTGGAGACCAGGATGCACTGGGTGCCGGCGGACTGGGCAGCCTGCGCGTCGTCGACCACGTCGCCGATCAGTACTACCTCGGTCGGGTCGAGCTGCTGGGCCGCGAGGTGGCGTACGAGGCTGTCCGCCTTGGAGCCGCCGCCTACGTCCCCTGCAAGACCGTCCACCCGGGTGAAGTACGACGTCAGACCGTACTGGTCGACCGTTGGGGTCAGCCGTGCGTGGAACCACATCGACAGCAGCGACTGCGTCCGCCCGCCGGCGTTCCACTCACGTAGTACGTCATGGACGCCGGCAGCGAGCTCGCAAGTGTGCAGCAGCTCGTCGTACCGGTCGTGGTACAGCTTGTCGACCTGCGCCCACTCCTGCTCGTCCAGTGCGCGCTGCAGGATCTGCTGGTACGACACCCGCATCGGGCGTGCGTACGCCTCCTGCCACTCGCTCCAGCTCAGGTCGGCCCGGCCGAACCCGGCACAAACTCCGTTGACGGCAGCCAGCACTGCGTGATTGTCATTGAGCAGTGTGCCGTTCCAGTCCCACACCACATGCGTCACCTTCACCGGAGTAACTGTAGACGTGCAAACCAGAGCGAAAGGTGGTCCCGTCGTGGCGGAGTTCCGGGCGGCAGCTGAGGTGGCAGCCGGGTTTCATGCCGAGGTGATCGCACCGCTGGTGGGTGACATCGGGTACGCGGCCGGTCTGCTCGGGTGGGGCTCGGATGTCCTTGGCTACGACACCGCACGGTCGATGGACCACGGGTGGGGGCCGCGAGTGACCGTGCTGGTCGATGCGGACCAGGTGGAGCGCGTCCGGAAGGCCGTGGACGACGGACTGCCGGACGAGTACGACGGGTACCCGGTGCGCTTCGGGTGGGACAGCTATGCGCCGCGGCATCACGTAGCTGTGGCGACGCTGGGGGACTGGTTGACTGAACGGCTCGGCTTTGACGCGTCGCAGCGGATCGGAGTCGAGGACTGGCTGGTAACCCCGCAGCAGCAGTTGCTCGGCGTAGTAGCCGGCCAGGTGTACGCGGATGACGGGCGGCTCGCTCCCGTACGTGCAGCACTGTCCTGGTACCCGGACCAGATCTGGTACTGGCTGATGGCCTGCCAGTGGTCCCGGATCGCCCAGGAAGAGGCGTTCGTCCAACGCACGGATGAGGTGGGTGACGGGCTCGGCTCCCGAGTAGTCGCAGCGCGCTTGACGCGTGACGTGATGCGGCTGGCACTACTGCAGTCGCGTACGTACGCGCCGTACACCAAATGGTTGGGTACTGCGTTCGCGCGGCTGGATGACTCGGATGGACTCGGCAGTGCGCTGTCGAGTGCCGTGGACGCCGCGTCGTACCCGGACCGTGAGCAGGCGCTCGTCACCGCGTACGAGCTGGTCGCCCGTCGTCACAACGCACTGGGCGTCACGGATGAGCTCGACCCGTCACCACGACCGTACTTCGACCGCCCCGCACAGGTCATCGGCGCCGACCGCTTCGTCGAGGCGTGCTTGGCGAACGTCACGGACGAGGAGGTCAAGCGGCACGGTCTGATCGGATCAATCGACCAGTACGTGGACAACACGGACGTACTGAGCAATCCGCCGGTGTACCGGAAGCTGACGGCTGTCTATCGTTGAGCGATGACTCTCGGCAGCCATGTCATCAGCTCCGTCACTACTACCGAGCTGCACTACGAGTACCTGCGGACGATCGGCCGCAACTCGTTCCTCGGGAGCCATGGAAGCGGCGGGACGTTCACGGTGTACGTGGTGGAGACGAACCGCGGCGCGACCGGTTGGGGGCTGCCGTTGTACGACGGCAATCCGGCCGCGCTGGTCGGGCGGAAGCTGGCCGAGCTGATCGATCCGGAGCAGGGCGTGATCGATCCGGTGGCGGAGTTCCTCGACTACCCGCTCCATGACCTGGCGGCGCGCATCCTGGACGTGCCGGTGTACGCCATGCTCGGCGCAGCCGCTGAGCCACGGGTGCGGTGCTACAGCGGTGGCATCTACTTCGACGATCTCGACGGCGGGATCGACGCGATCCGGGCGAACCTGGCACAGGATCATGCGTTCGGTTTCCGGGACTTCAAGCTGAAGATCGGCCGCGGGCACCGCTGGATGCCGCCGGCCGACGGACTGCGGCGTGACATCGAGGTGACCAGGCTGGCGCGCGAGCTGTACCCGGAAGCCGCGATCCTTGTCGACGGCAACGACGGCTTCACCGTGAACGGTCTGTTCGAGTACCTGGATGCTGTCGCCGACTGCGAGCTCTACTGGATCGAGGAGCCGTTCCCGGAGCGCCGCCCGGACTTACAGGCCCTGCGCGAGCGCCTGCAGGCCGCAGCACCCGGTACGAAGGTGGCGGACGGTGAGTACGACCCGAACGTCGAGCATGTCCTCGCACTCGCCCGTGACGGTCTGGTCGACGTCGCGCTGATGGATGTCGTCGGGCACGGCCTGACCGCCTGGCGCCACACGATGCCGCGGCTGCGGGCTGAGGCATCACCGCACGCCTGGGGGCTGCCGCTGAAGACGCTGTACGCCGCCCACCTCGCCGCGGGTCTCGGCAACGTGCCGATCGTCGAGGGCGTACCGGGCCGAACACTGGGCACCGGCGACTACACCCTCGACGACGGTCACGTCATCCTGTCGGACCGCCCAGGCTTCGGCCTCACTCTGCCTTAGGCCGCCGGCCGTACTCGGTGGCCGTTGCGAGCGACTTCTCGTCGACCCGAGACCAGCTCGGGCTTGCGGTTGACGAGCCTGCTCCGGATCCGGTTATGGACATCGCTTACCAATCAGCGGTCGCCGGGCGTAGGTTTCTCCTTCATGGCCATGTTCGACCTTTCCCTCGACAAGCTCCGCGAGTACCGGCCCGAGGTGGCCGCTCCCGCCGACCTGGTCGACTTCTGGCGCCGCTCGATCGAGAAGGCGCGCACCGAGGACCTGTCCGCTTCGTTCACCGCGGTCGACAACAAGCTCGCGGTGATCGACACCTACGACGTCAGCTACGCCGGCTTCGGCGGCGCGCCGGTGAAGGGCTGGCTGCACGTGCCGGCCGGAACCACCGGCCCGCTCCCGACCGTCGTGCAGTACCACGGTTACTCCGGTGGCCGCGGCTTCGCGCACGCGACCACGCTGTGGGCCCAGGCCGGGTACGCGCATTTCGTGATGGACACCCGTGGTCAGGGCTACAGCTCCGGCGGGCTCAGTGGCACGCCGGACGCGAGCCCGTACGCGGGTCTGAACCACACACCGGGCTTCATGACCGCGGGCATCACCGACCCGGAGACGTACTACTACCGGCGCGTGTACATCGACGCGGTCCGGGCCCTGGACGCGGTCCGGACCTCGCCGCTGGTTGACCCGGACAAGATCATCGTCACCGGCGGCAGCCAGGGCGGCGGGATCTCGATCGCCGCGGCCGGTCTCGCGCCGCTGGCCGGGATCGACCTGCTCGGCTGCGCTCCGGACGTACCGTTCCTGTGCCACTTCCAGCGGGCGCTGGAGATCACCGACAAGGACCCGTACGGCGAGATCGCCCGGTACCTGAAGGGCTTCCGGCACGACGTCGACGCCGCGCTGAACACCTTGAGCTACTTCGACGGCGTCAATCTCGGCCGGCTGGCCACGGCGCCGGCGCTGTTCTCGGTCGCGCTGATGGACCCGATCTGCCCGCCGTCGACGGTGTTCGCCGCGTACAACCACTACGGGAACGCGCAGAAGGACATCGAGGTGTACCACTACAACACCCACGAAGGCGGTCAGACGTACCAGGATGTGGCGCAGCTGGACTGGTTCGCCCAGATCTTCGGGGCGGCCGCCCAGAAGTAGTCGCGGAGAAATCATCGCGGCACCGATGAGTTTTCGGCCCGGGCGTCGTTACACGGTCATGAGGGTCGGTCAGACTGGGACCGACCGGACTATTGGAGGCCGTGGATGGACTGGAAGCTCGAGCTCGTGATCGTGCCGGTGTCGGACGTCGATCGGGCGAAGAAGTTCTACACCGAACAGCTCGGGTTCGCCGAGGACGTCGACCACCGGGCCGGGGACTCGTTCCGGGTCGTGCAGCTGACCCCGCCGGGGTCGGCCTGCTCGATCACGATCGGGACCGGGCTGACCACTTCGGCACCGGGCAGCTACCAGGGTCTGCACCTGGTGGTGAACGACATCGAGGCGGCGCGTGCCGAGCTGGTGGAGCGTGGGGTCGAGGTGAGCGAGCCGTTCCACTTCGGTGCCCAGGGAAAGCAGGACGGCGTCTCGCCGAACCGGGGCGACTACGAGACGTTCATGTCGCTCGAGGACCCGGACGGCAACAACTGGCAGATCCAGGAGGTCGGCCGGACTCCCAAGAAGTAACGTCCGGCTGGTCTGGGGAGTCGCGATGACTGTTTCGGATGCCGGCCGGTCGGTGGAGGAGGCGGCGTTCGCGGGTGACGAGACCGCGTTCGCCGCGCTCGCCGAGCAGCACCGGCGCGAGTTGCACGTGCATTGTTACCGGATGCTCGCCTCCTTCGATGACGCGGAGGACGCGGTCCAGGAGACGCTGCTCCGCGCGTGGCGCAGTCTCGGCCAGCACGACGGCCGGACGTACTTTCGCGCCTGGCTGTACCGCATCGCCACCAACATCTGCCTGGACCTCACCCGCCGCCACACCCGCCGCCTGCCCCCACCCGCCGCGGGACGCACTTCCGCTGAGGAGCCGGCGCGCGACGGTGCTTCCGCGGAGCAGCTTGCGCGCGACGGTGCCGCCGCGGAGGAGCCGGCGCGCGACGGTGCTTCTGCGGGGGAGTTGGGGCGGCGCGTTGGGCGTACGTCTTCGGATGAGCTGGTGTGGTTGCAGCCGTATCCGGATCGGCTGCTCGATGAGGTCGCGCCTCCGGGCGATCAGCCGGATGCGGTTGTGGTGGATCGGGAGACGATCGAGTTGGCGTTTCTGATCGCATTGCAAGCACTGCCCGCTCGCCAGCGCGCGGCGCTGATCGCCCGTGACGTCCTCGGCTGGTCGGCAGCCGACACCGCCGGCCTGCTCGAAACCTCCGTCGCCGCGGCGAACAGTGCACTCCAACGAGCCCGCGCAACCATGCAGCAACGACTACCAGCGCGCCGCGCCGATTGGACCGCACCGCAACCGACCGCGGAAGAGCGGGAGGTCCTGGCCCGCTTCATCGACGCCCACGAACGCTGCGACACCGAGGCAGCAATCGCGATCGCCGCCGAGGACCTCCGCGTCACCATGCCACCGGACCGACTGAGGTTCGACGGCCTGGCCGCCTGCCTGCCTTTGCTCGAACGCGCCCTCGGCCCGGACCGCGACGGCGACTGGCGCCTGGTACCAACCTCCGCCAACCGCCTCCCCGCCGCGGCCTCCTACCTCCGCCGCCCCGGCGACACCCTGTACCGCGCCTTCAAACTGGACATCCTCCGCATCGCCGCCGGCCAAATCACCGAAATCACCACCTTCGGCGCCTCCCGCTTCCCCACCTTCAACCTCCCCGACCACCTCTGATCACATCCTGGATATCCACTGCTCTGTGGGGTTCTCCACCCGCATACCGGTGGAGAACCCACAACGCCGGTGGATATCCATTGGTGTGGAGGTGCGGGAAAGTAGGGTGGGCGGCATGTTGGGACTTGCCGCGGGGATTCGGGTTTGTTTGTTCGACCTGGATGGGGTGTTGACGGATACGGCTGCCGTTCACGCTGCGGCGTGGAAGGAGATGTTCGACGAGTTCCTGCGGGATTACTCGGCCGCGCAGGGGATACCGTTCCGGGCGTTCGATGCGCGGGCGGAGTACGACGCGTATGTGGACGGGAAGCCGCGGGCCGATGGTGTACGGGATTTCCTGGCTTCGCGGGGGATCAGCTTGCCGGACGGGAATGCTGACGATCCGCCGGCGGCGCAGACGGTGAACGGGCTGGGGAACCGGAAGAACGAGGCGGTTCAGCGGCGGATCCGGACTGACGGGGTGCGGGTGTTCGAGGGTTCGCGGAAGTACCTGCAGGCGGCCGAGCAGGCGGGGCTCCGGCGGGCGGTGGTGTCGTCCAGTGCGAACACTCGCGAGGTGCTGGACGTGACCGGACTCGCGCAGTACGTCGAGCAGATCGTCGACGGGGTGACGATTCGTACCGAAGGGTTGCGGGGGAAGCCCGCGCCGGACACGTTCCTGGCGGCGGCGAAGCGGTTCGGGATCGAGCCGTCCGCGGCGGCGGTGTTCGAGGACGCGCTGGCCGGTGTGTCGGCGGGGCGGTCCGGTCACTTCGGCCAGGTGATCGGCGTCGACCGCGTCGGCCAGGCCGGCGAGCTGAAGACCCACGGCGCCGACCTCGTTGTCCGGGATCTGGCCGACCTACTGGCGGAGGCATGACCACCGGCGAGCAGCATCCGATCGTGGCCGACTTGTTGGAGGGCGTGTGATTGATCGTGGGCATCATCCGATCGAGCCGTGGCGGTTGCGGGAGACGCGGCTGGCGCTGGACAAGCTGGCGCAGTCCGAGTCGTTGTTCGCGCTCTCGAACGGTCACATCGGCCTGCGCGGCAACCTCGACGAAGGTGAGCCGTACGCGATCCCTGGTACTTACCTGAACTCCTTCTACGAGCAGCGCCCCCTCCCGTACGCGGAGGCCGGCTACGGCTACCCCGAGTCCGGTCAGACACTCGTCGACGTCACCAACGGCAAACTGATCCGGCTGCTCGTCGACGACTCGCCGTTCGACGTACGCTATGGCTTCCTGACCAAGCACGAACGGTCGCTCGACTTCCGGACCGGCATCCTCGAACGCGATGTCGACTGGACCTCACCGGGCGGCAAGCGGATCAAGGTACGCAGCCGCCGGATGGTCTCGCTGACGCAGCGCGCGGTCGCCGCGATCGAGTACGTGGTGGAAGCGGTCGACCAGCCGGCCAGATTCGTCATCCAGTCCGAGCTGGTCGCGAACGAAGCACAGCCGAAGCTGTCCGACGACCCGCGCGTGGCGGCTGTACTGGACAATCCGTTGAAGCCGGTCAGCCACGACGGCGGCGAGCACGGGACCGTACTGATCCATCGCACCACGCGCAGCCGGCAGTTGATGGCGGCCGCGATGGGGCATGAGGTCGAGACCACGGCCCGGTACGCGATGGACCAGGATGTCCGCGAGGACTGGGCCCGGACCACGGTGATCTGTCAGTTGCAGCCGGGCGAGAGCCTGCGCGTGGTGAAGTACCTGGCGTACGGCTGGTCCAGCCTGCGCTCCGAGACCGCGATCCGCGATCAGGTCGCCGCCGCGCTGGCGAGTGCGCGGTTCTCCGGCTGGGACGGGTTGATCAAGCAGCAGCTCGAGTTCCTGGACGACTTCTGGGACGGCGCCGACGTCGAGGTGGAAGGGCATCCGGAGCTGCAGCAGGCGGTCCGGTTCGCGTTGTTCCACGTACTGCAAGCGGGTGCGCGGGCCGAGCGGCGGGCGATTCCGTCGAAGGGCCTGACCGGCGCCGGGTACGACGGGCACACGTTCTGGGACACCGAAGGTTTCGTGCTGCCGGTGCTCACGTACACGCTGCCCGACGCCGCGGCCGATGCGCTGCGCTGGCGGCATTCGACGCTGGAGATGGCGAAACAGCGCGCCGAGGAGCTCGGTTTCCGCGGCGCGGCGTTCCCGTGGCGGACGATCCGCGGGCAGGAGTGCTCCGGCTACTGGCCGGCGGGCACGGCCGCGTTCCACATCAACGCGGACATCGCCGAGGCGGTGATGCGCTACTACCAGGCCACCGGCGACGAGGACTTCCTCACCGAGGTCGGGCTGGAGCTGCTGATCGAGACCGCGCGGTTGTGGATGTCGCTCGGGCACCACGACCGCGACGGCCGCTGGCATCTGCCCGGCGTGACCGGCCCGGACGAATACAGTGCTGTTGCCGACGACAACGTTTTCACCAACCTGATGGCGGCGCGCAACCTGCGCGCCGCGGCCGAGATCGCCGCGAAGCTGCCGGGCCGGGCGCGTGAGCTGGGCGTCGACAGCGAGGAGGAGGCGTCCTGGCGGGACGCGGCCCTCGCGGTGTACGTGCCCTACGACGCGGACCTGCGCGTACATCCGCAGTCCGAAGGTTTCACTGGGTACGCGGTGTGGGACTTCGAGGCGTACAAGGACAAGTACCCGCTGCTGCTGCACGCGCCGTACTTCCAGCTGTACCGCACTCAGGTGGTGAAACAGGCGGATCTGATCCTGGCCGCGTACTGGTGTGGTGACGCGTTCACAGCCGAGCAGAAGGCCCGTGACTTCGACTACTACGAGCGCCTGACGGTACGGGACTCGTCTTTGTCGGCCTGCGTCCAGGCGGTGATGGCCGCCGAGGTGGGGCATCTGGACCTCGCGTACGACTATGCGTACGAGGCCGCGCTGATCGACATGCGGAACCTGCACCACAACACCGGCGACGGGCTGCACATGGCGTCGCTCGGTGGTGCTTGGAGTGCACTGGTGGCCGGGTTCGGCGGGTTGCGGGATCGCGACGGGGTGCTGGCGTTCGATCCGGCGTTGCCGATCGGGCTGTCCGGGTTGAGTTTCGCGGTCCGGTGGCGCGGTGTGCGGCTGAAGGTGGCGATCGACCCGGTGTCGGTGCGGTACACGGTGCACGACGGGCCGGATGCGTCGATCACCTTGCGGCACGCCGGTGAAGAGGTGACGGTGACGGCGACGCAGCCGGTGGTCCGGACGTTGGAGAAGCGCCGGCCGTTGCTGCCGCGTCCACCGCAACCGCCGGGCCGCGAGCCGCGGCCGGCGATGGCGATCAACGAAGAGCAGTAGGACCGGCGCTCAGTTCTTCTTGCGGGAGCGTCCGCGCGCGGCGTCAGCTGGACGTCGCGCGCGGGCGGTGAGCTCAGTTCTTGTTGCGGGCGGAGAGGGATTCGGCGGTGCCGACCAGCAGGACCGACGAGATCACCGCGACGATGAAGCCGAGGATGTTCAGCTCGAAGATGCCGCCGGTGCCGAGGATGCTGGCGATGGTTCCGCCGATCACCGATCCGGCCAGGCCGAGCAGCAGGGTGGCGAGCAGACCGAGCTTCTGCTTCCCGGGCGTAAACAGCCGGGCCAGTGCTCCGATGATGAGTCCGGCGACGATGAAGCCGATCATGGCTGAGATCCTCCGAGGGTTCGAACGGTATGCCTCCAGTCTGGGCCGCCGGCCGGGCCGAAACGAGTGGAGTTCTCCCTGACCGGACCCGGAGCCGACCCTGGGCAGTACTCGACCCAGGTACCTGATCCGGGCGCTGATCAGGATCGTGCTTGCGTGCTGAAGATTCTGCTGTTCGCGAGCAGCCGCGGCGCGCCCGCGAGCCGCCCGAGGACGCTGTTGCCGAGTTGTTCGGTCGCCGCTTGACTGCCGCCGAGCAGCGCCTTGTACCCGGCCTGGCAGGCGGCGCGCGGACCGAGAATCTCCACGTACAGCTCGATGTCCGACATCCCCGGATGGGTCTTGAGCACGCTCAGGGTGCTTTTCGCGCAGCGGATCAGGGCCGGGCGGGTCCGGTCCGAGCTGTGGTTCACCAGCAGCACGTCCGCGAGCGCCTTGGTGACGAAGTACTCCGCGCTCGACGGCCGGTCCTGGAGATAGCGTACGGATGCCGTCATCTTCGCGTCGTCGGTGAGCGCACAGATTGCCCAGAGCGGCGGCAGCGTGATCACCTGCGCCGGCGGCACGTACGCCGGAACCGCACGCACCGCCGCCGCCCCACCGCTGTTGTTGACGGCGATCAGTGCCGCCCGCGACGCCTGATCCTTCGGGTTGGCGTACGGCGCGGCGACCAGCCGGCTGGTGAAGTCCGCGTCCGGTACGACGATGACCGTGAGACTGCCGGTGTTCTTCAGCAGCAGTGAGGTCCGGCTGGGATCGGTGCTCACAGTCAGTTCTACGCCGTCGGTCTCGGACTCGGCGGGCAGCCGTACGGTCGACTGCCGGCAGTCCTTCGCGGGCTCGAGCGCCGGCCCAGTCGCCGGTCCGCTCGCCGTCACACTCGGCGGGACAGTCGGTGGCACGATGATCGACGGACCGGACACCTCCGACGGCACGCTCGACCCTTCCGCGGCCGAGCACCCACCGACCATCAGCGCCGCACAGAGCATCACCGCCCAAGCACGTACCGCCATGATTCCCCCCTGATCCGAGCCCTCAAGGTCCCCACCTACGCCCGGTTTCCTCTCAGAATACTGTCCCTCCCATCGCTTAGCCTCGTGATGTGACTGTTCATCAGTTGTCGAAGCGGGATGCGCGGCGGTTGGCGGTGCGGGCGCAGCTGCTGACGAAGGAGCGGCCGGCGGACTTGTACGAGGTGGTGCGCGGGCTGAATGTGCTTCAGCTCGACCAGACCGCGTACGTTGCGCCGAACGCGGACCTGGTCGCGTGGAGCAGGCTCGGCTCCTCGTACGACCCGACGGAGCTGTCCGACGCGCTGGCCTCGCTGGAGCTGATCGAGCTGCGCGGGTTCGTCCGGCTGCCTGAGACGCTCGCGCTGTTCCGCGCCGAGATGGCTGCCTGGCCGGGCGAGGGGAAACTGCTGGATTGGCAGGAGTACCGGCGCGATTGGGTGCTGGCGAATGAGGGCTGCCGCTTGGACATCCTGGAGCGGTTGCGGCAGGACGGTCCGTTGGTGATGCGCGAGCTGCCCGACACGTGCGTACGCCCCTGGAAGTCGACCGGCTGGACCAACAACCGGAACGTTTCGCAGCTGCTCGAGTTCATGATCCAGCGCGGCGAGGTGGCGATCGCGGGCCGCGACGGGCGGGACCGGCTGTGGGACCTGGCCTCGCGTGTCTATCCCGACGACCCGGTCGTACCGGCAGAGAAGGCCGGCCGCCTCCGGGACGAGCAGCGTCTCCGCTCGATGGGCATCCTGCGCGCCAAAGGCCCTGAATGCCCCGGCGAGCCGCTCGACGCCGGCGAGGCGGGGGAGCGCGCCGTCGTGGATGGGGTCCGCGGCGAATGGCGCATCGATCCGGAGCTACTCGATCAGCCGTTCACGGGGCGTACGGCGATCCTCTCGCCCTTGGACCGGCTGGTGTACGACCGGAAACGCCTGACCGAGCTGTTCGAATTCGACTACCAGCTGGAGATGTACAAGCCGGCCGCCAAGCGCCGCTGGGGGTACTTCGCGCTCCCGATCCTCCACAACGACCGCCTGATCGGAAAACTCGACGCCCAGTCGGACCGCAAATCCGGCACCTTCCAGGTGCACGCGATCCACGAGGACGAGCCGTTCACCAAAACCCGATCCACCGCGGTCCACCGAGAAATTCGCGACCTCGCCAACTGGCTGAATCTCCACCTCATCCTGCCCTGACAGTTACTTGTCCGGGTGGATGATGTGGGCGTCGGGGCCGGGGAAGAAGAGGGACTCGGTGTCTGTGTCGGTCCAGTGCACGACGTACGGCGGGGCGCCGCCGGGATCGTGGACTTCGACGATCTTGCCTTCTCGCCGGTGTGCCATCAGATGGCTGCTTTCGACTACTACCTGGTCGCCGGCCGTCGCTTTCACGACGCCCACCTCCTCCGGGAGTCCGTACCACCAGCTTGATCCCACCGAGCGCCGGGCACCACCCCTCAGCCGCCCCTAGTGCACGTCGACCGCGAGCCGGACAGCCAGACCGGCGAAGATCGCGGCGGTCACGCGCTCCAGCCGGCGGCGGACCCGGCTGCCGCTGCGGAACAACCGCTCGGCCAGCGATCCGGCCAGCAGCGCCGCGCTCGCGTCGACGGGGAAGCCGACCAGAATGAAGATCGCACCGAGGACGAGGAACTGCAGCGTGGCCGGCCAGCTTCCGGCGCCGGTGGAGATGAACTGCGGTACGAACGCCAGGTAGAACAGGATCACCTTCGGATTCGCCAGGTTGGTCAGCGTCGCCATCAGGTAGGTCCGGCGCAGCGTACGCCGGGGCAGCTCGGGCGCGTCCGCGGGCGTACCGACCTGCGTCCGGCTGGCCTGCCAGGTCAGGTACGCCAGGTAGAGCAGGAACGCCGCGCCGGCGATCCGTACGCCGTTCAGCACCTGCGGCGCGGCCTGGATCAACGCGCCGAGCCCAAGCGCCGCGGCGACACTGTGAAACGCCAACCCGGTCGACATCCCGGCCGCGGCCACCACGCCCGTACGCCGTCCGCCGGCCGCCGCGTTGGCGACGATGAACAGCATGTCCGGGCCTGGCACGACGCTGACCAGGAACACCGCGATCACGAACCCGAGCACCACGGAGATGTCCATATCTTCATCTTGACCGACGGACGCCTCCGGCCGGCGCCGGATTCCAAACCCTGGTCAGAGTGGGAGGGCGACTGTGGCGGTGGTGCCGCCGGCCGGGGAGGAGGTGAGGGTGATGGTGCCGTGGTGTGCGCGGGTGATCTCGCGGGCGATGGACAGGCCCAGGCCGGAGCCGCCGCTGGCGCGGGAGCGGCTGGTGTCGAGGCGTACGAAGCGCTCGAACACGCGCAACCGATCCGCCTCGGGGATGCCGTCACCGTCGTCCTCGACCGTGATGATCGCCGAACCGTCCTGCTCGGACGTGGTCAGCCGGACCGTGGAATGCGCGGCGCGGGCGGCGTTGTCGACCAGGTTGCGCAGTACCTGACTGAGCCGGGCCGGATCGCCCGTGACCCGGACCGGATGGACATCGCTTTTCACGGTCAGCTCGGGTTTGGAGTTGCGCAGCCGGTGCAGCTCACCCTCGACCAGGTCGTCCAGGTCCACGTCAGTGGGCCGCATCCGGATGCCGGTGTCGTCGGCCTTGGCGAGCAGCAGCAGGTCCTCGACCAGGTGCCGCATCCGCTCGGTCTCGGTTTCCATCACCTTTCCGAGCTCGCGCCACGCCTTGCCGGTGGTGTCCGCGCCGACCACCTCCAGCGCGGCGGTCAGCGTGGCGAGCGGCGACCGCAGCTCGTGGCTGGCGTCCGCGACGAACCGCCGCTGAGTCGCCTGCCCGGTCTCCAGCCGGTCGAGCATCTCGTTCATCGTCACCGCGAGCCGCGCGATCTCGTCCCGCGTGGCCGGCACCGGGACCCGCTCGGTCAAGTCCCGCGACCCGATGCCCTGCACCCGGGAGCGGATGCGCTCGACCGGCCGCAGCGCCTGCCCGATCATCAGCCAGCCGGCGACACCGACCACGATCAGCAGGATCGGAAAGGCGATCGCCAGGTACTGCGCGACTGTCGCGACGGTCTGCCGCTGCGTCTCCACCGACGACGCGACCACCACCGTGTACGTCGTGCCCTGGTACGAGGCGCCTTGCGCGACGATCAGGAACGAGTGGTCGTCATCGAGCAACGGCATCTCACCGACCTCGGCCCGCAGCAACGCACCGGCGGGCGGGCGCAGATCGGTGAGTGGCGTGTTGTCGACCCGCGACGAGGAGGCGGCGACGATCCGTCCGGCCGGATCGAGCACCTGGACCAGCTGGCTGGCCCGGGTCGTCTCGGCCAGTTCGCGGCCGAGCCCGTTCGTACCCGACGAACTGACCTGGTGAGCGACATCGCCGACCCGGCCGTCGGCGGCGTCGGAGACCTCGGTGATCAGCGCGCGCTGCAGGAGCAGCAGCAGCGCCACCGCGCCGATCATCAGCGCGACGGCGACCACGATCACGGCCGCGGCGGTGGACCGGCTCCGCACGCTGGCCTGCCGGAGACCACCCGCGGTCCGGTACCAGCCGTCAACGCGACGTCGAACCACCGAGCTCACCCACCCAGTTTCGCAGGTTCCTCAGCAGGTCAGCCGCCTTCGGGGTTCAACCGGTAGCCCATGCCGCGGATCGTCTCGATCGCGTGCCGGGCGTACGGCGTGTCGATCTTCTTCCGGAGGTACCGCACGTAGACCTCGACCACGTTCGGGTCGCCGTCGAAGGCCGGATCCCAGACGCCGGCCAGGATCTCGGTCTTGCTGACCGTGTCGCCACGATGCCGCATCAGGAACTCGAGCAGCCCGTACTCGCGCGGCGTGAGGGTGATCTCCCGGCCGTCCCGCTCCACCCGCCGGCGGGCCACGTCCAGGGTCAGGTCGCCGGCCGTCAGCACCACCGGGCGTTCCGGTCCGCCGCGCCGGATCAGCGCCCGCAGCCTGGCCACCAGAACCAGGAAACTGAATGGTTTCGTCAGGTAGTCGTCCGCGCCGAGGTCGAACGCGTCGGTCTGGTCGTACTCACCGTCCTTCGCGGTCAGCATCAGCACCGGCGTCCAGATCCCGCGCGCCCGGAGCAGTTCGAGGACGCGGTACCCGTTCAGCTTCGGCAGCATGATGTCCAGCACGATCACGTCGTAGTTGTGCTCCGTCGCCGCCCAGACCGCGTTCTCCCCGTCATGAACCAGCTCGACCACGAACCCGGCGTCGGTCAACCCCCGGTGGACCGTGTCGGCCAGCCGGAGCTCGTCCTCGACCATCAGCACTCGCATACCGACCATCCTCACCGCTGTGCACTGAGAGTCCGCTGAGAGCTTCCCCACCCCGGACCGCCTTGACGATCCGGGGTGCGGCCACCAGACTTCCATCGTCGAAGCGCTTCGACAGTCTGCCTCGACAATCTGCTTCGACACTTCTTCGGAGAGGCCGGTCAGGATGAAATTCACCGACGGGTACTGGCAGCTGCGGGCCGGTCTGACCAGGCTGCGGCCGGCCGAGATCGAGAGCGTCGAAGCGGGCGATCGGGAGTTGACCGTGTACGCGCCGGCGCGGCGGATCGAGCGGCGCGGCGACACGCTCAACCAGCCGATGTTCACGATCACCTTCTGGTCGCCGTCCCCGGGTGTGATCGGGGTCCGGATCGGCCATCATCTCGGTGCGCCGCCCGCGCGCCCGGCATACCGGCTGAACGTGGACGAAACGCATCCGGTGAAGGTGGACGCCGGCGCGGCCGAAGCACGGCTGACCTCGGGTGAGCTGAGCGTGGTGATCGGTCTCGACGGGCCGTGGGACGTGCGCTTCGAGCAGGACGGCCGTCCGTTGACGAACTCGGCGGCGCGCAGCATCGGCCTGGTCACGGACGCCGACGGTACGCAGTACCTGCATGAGCAGTTGGCGCTCAGTGTCGGCGAAACGATCTACGGCTTGGGCGAGCGCTTCGGGCCGCTGGTGAAGAACGGTCAGATTGTCGACAGTTGGAATGCAGACGGCGGTACGTCGAGCGAACAGGCGTACAAGAACGTCCCGTTCTACCTGAGCAGCAACGGGTACGGCGTTTTTGTAGACAATCCGGCCAGAGTTTCGTTCGAGGTCGGTTCCGAGGTCACGTCCCGGAACCAGTTCAGTGTCGAAGGCCAGGAGCTGACGTACTACGTTTTCGCCGGCCCGACGCCGAAGGACGTGCTGCGGCGGTACACGGCTCTCACCGGGCGTCCCGCGCGCGTACCCGCCTGGTCGATGGGGCTGTGGTTGTCGACCTCCTTCACCACCGACTACACCGAGGAGACGACCAGTGCGTTCGTCGACGGGATGGCCGAGCGCGACCTGCCGTTGAGCGTCTTCCACTTCGACTGTTTCTGGATGCGGCAGTTCCACTGGTGCGACTTCGTCTGGGATCCGATCGCGTTCCCGGACCCGACCGGGATGGTCAGCCGGTTGAAGGAGCGTGGTCTCCGGGTCAGCCTCTGGATCAACCCGTACATCGCGCAGCGCTCGGTGCTGTTCGAAGAGGGCCGCCGCCTCGGGTACTTGCTGAAGCGGCCGGACGGGTCGGTCTGGCAGTGGGACATGTGGCAGGCGGGAATGGCGATCGTCGACTTCACCAACCCGGACGCGACCGCTTGGTTCCGCTCGAAGCTGCAGGCCCTGATCGATCTTGGCGTCGACTGCTTCAAGACCGATTTCGGCGAACGCATCCCGATCGAGGACGTGGTCTGGTCCGACGGCTCCGACCCGCAGCGCATGCACAACTACTACGCGCAGTTGTACAACGCCGCGGTGTTCGATCTGTTGGAGGAGAACCGCGGTGCCGGTGAGGCCGTGCTGTTCGCGAGGTCGGCGACCGCCGGCGGTCAGCAGTTTCCGGTGCATTGGGGCGGCGACTGCGAGTCGACGTTCGAGGCGATGGCGGAGTCACTGCGCGGCGGCTTGTCGCTGGCCGCGTCGGGCTTCGGGTACTGGAGTCATGACATCGGCGGCTTCGAGGGCCTACCCGACCCGGCGATCTTCAAGCGGTGGGTCGCGTTCGGGCTGCTGTCGTCGCATTCCCGGTTGCACGGTTCGTCGTCGTACCGGGTGCCGTGGGCGTTCGACGACGAGGCGGTCGGTGTGCTGCGGCAGTTCACCAAGCTCAAGCTGTCGTTGATGCCGTACCTGATGACGGCCGCGGAGGAAGCGCACCAGGAAGGTACGCCGATGATGCGGCCGATGGTGCTGGAATTCCCGGATGATCCGGCCTGTGCGTACCTGGACCGTCAGTACCTGCTCGGTCCGGATCTGCTGGTCGCGCCGGTGATGAGCTTCGACGGTGCCGTGTCGTTCTACCTGCCCGCGGGTCGTTGGACCTCGTTGCTGTCCGGTGAGGTGCTGACAAGTCGGAGGCCAAGCGGTCTTAGGAAGACAACTCACAAGACCAACTCCTTGGCTCACAGAACGACATGGCTACGATCCGACTTACCAGCCGGAGTACGACTGGGCGGACGGCGTGGAACTGCGCTGGTTCGAGCCCGCCGAAGGGCAGCGCACTACTGTCTCTCTGCCGGCCGCCGGCGGGGGAGTCGCCGCCGTGATCGAGCTGGCGCTGCAGGACGGTCAGGTGCGCTCCCGCGTGCTGGAAGGCACTTGCGACCGCTACACAGTCAAACTCTCCAGCACCAGATCCGCCGCGGAGAACACCGCATAGAGAGTGCGCGGCACTTCGACAGTACGTATACGCCCACTGCCGGCTCCCGGAGCCGGGCTCCAGGCGGGAGCGGGCGTGCCAGTGGGCGTATACGTACTGTCGAGCTGCAGCTCTCTGAGGTCAGGGGTGGGCGGGATCTGTAAGGTGCCGAGCAACTCGCCGTGCAGGGGGTCGTCCAGGCGGAGTTGGATGGTGGCTGGCTGGTTGCCGCGGTTGGCTACGCGTGCTTGGTACGTGGCCGGGGTGAGCAGGACGTCGTCGAAAGCAAGCCAGGCTTGGGGTTCCAGGGAGATGACCGCGTCTCCGCGCTCCCGGGTGGCCGTGGTCAGCGTAGTCGCGCAGTAGTCGTCGAAGCTGGTCGCGGCCAGCCGGCCGAGGGTTCGCGGCGGGATGCGTTCACCGCGGACGTCCAGGGTCGCGGTCAGCCGGAGATCGGTGCTGGAACGGCCGATCATGATGCTGTGCCGGGCCGCCTCGACACAGTGGCGATCGCGGGTCACGTCCCAGAAGCCGAGGTCGGCCGCGGCCAGGGTCAGTTCGACCTCCACGCTCTCTCCCGGCCGCAGCGACACCCGCCGGAAGTCGCGCAGCTGACGGAGCGGCTGCTTGACCCGCGAACGCTGCTGCCGCGTGTACAGCTGGGCGACCTCGGTACCCGGCCGATCGCCGGTGTTGGTGACCGTGAACGCGACCCTGACCTCACCGTCCTCACCGTCCGCACCGATCGACGGCGTACTCAGCCGCAGCCCGTCGTACCCGAACGTGGTGTAGCTGAGACCGTGGCCGAACGGATAGAGCGGTGTACCGCGGAAGTACAGGTACGTGGCGTCCGTCGCGATGATGTCGTAGTCGAACAGATCGGGTAGTTCGGCCGCGGAGTGGTACCAGGTCTGCGGCAGTCGCCCGACCGGGTCGTGTTCACCGAACAGCACATCGGCGAGCGCGCGACCGTACTCCTGACCGCCGTGCGCCGACCAAAGGATGGCCGGCAGGTGCTCCTGCGCCCAGCCGATCGCGTACGGGTAGCTGCTGCTCAGCACCAGCACGGTCCGCGGATTCGCCGCGTGCACAGCACGGATCAGGCGGTCCTGCGCCGCGGGCAGGTCGAGCTCGGCGCGGTCCTCGGTCTCGCGGCCGTTCACCAACGGGTGGTTGCCGGCGACAACGATCGCGACGTCGGCACGCGCGGCCAGCGTGGCGGCCCGGGCCGCGCCGTCGATCACCACCGCGAGCTCGAACGCGGTCCCGTCCGCGGCGAGGCGGACTGATCCGTCCGACGCGATGCGAAGGTACTGACCGCTGTGCAGGTGCCGGAGGAGCAAGCCGTCGGGTGATCGCTCCGGACCGAAGGTCTGCTTGACCTCCCAGCCGTTCGGACCGGGCTGATCCGCGACCAGTTCGCCGTCGTCCGTGACGCTCAGGTGCTGCCCGTTCCCCGCTGAACGGAGCGCCCACGCGCCACCGCCCCAGTCGAACAGATCGAACTCGCCCGCCTCGGTGCCGATCCGAAGGACGGCGTCCCCACCGACGGTGAGGTACGAGAGCGTGCCCGCGACCCGCAGCGTGACCCGATCGACGCCCTCGCAGTACTCGACCTGGGCCTGGCCCAGCCGTTCGGCGATCCCGTCCAGGGCGGTGATCTGGTACGGCAGCGTGCCGGCGTACCAGTCTTCCGAGAGTGTTCCGGCGAGCGGACCGACCACCGCGACGCGGACCGCGGTGGTGAGCGGAAGCACCTGGCCGTCGTGCTTGAGCAGGACGATCGCCTCGCGGGCCGCGTCCTGCGCGAGCAGCCGATGGGCCGGGCAGTTGACCAGCTCGGGCTCGAGTTCGCGGTACGGATCGAGCTCGGGCGGATCGAACTCGCCGAGCCGGAACCGGATCGCGAGCGTCCGCCGGACCGCGGTGTCGAGGTCCGCGACGGTGATCAGCCCGCGGTCGAGAGCCGCGCCGATCCGTTCGATGCTCGGCGCGGCGTCGGTGCCGTCCTGGGTGAAGCTGTCGATTCCGGCACGGAGCGCGGCCGCGTACGCCGATGGCCCGTCCGGCAAGTACTGCTGCAGCCCGAAGAGGTTGGCCGGCGCGTACGCGTCGCTCACCACCAGCAGATCATCGGTCGTCCAGGTCCGGAGCTCGTCGTTGATCAGCGGGCTGAGGTGCGTCGGCCGTCCGTTCACCAGGTTGTACGACGGCATCACCGCGATCGCGGCGCCGGACTCGATCGGTACCCGGAACGCGGGCAGTTCGTACTCGTGCAGGACCCGTGGCGGCAGGTTGCTCGAGCTCGTGCAGCGATCGGTTTCGTTGTTGTAGGCAAGGAAGTGCTTGAGCGTCGGCGCGGTCTTCAGGTACGCGGGGTGGTCGCCGGCCAGACCTTGCCCGTACGCGGTGGCGATCACGCCGGTCAGCCACGGGTCCTCGGCGTACCCCTCCTCGTTGCGGCCCCAGCGTGGGTCGCGGAGCGGGTTGACCACCGGCGCCCACACGTTCAGGCCGACGCCGGCCGGGTCCTTGTGGTGGAACACGCGGACCTCGTCGCCGACCGCCGCGCCGACCGCGCGGACGAGCTCGGGATTCCAGCCGGCCGCGAGACCGATCGCCTGCGGAAACACGGTCGCGGGACCGTGCCAGGCGACGCCGTGCAAGGCCTCCGTGCCGGTGCGGAAGGCTCCGATGCCCAGCCGCGCGATCGGCGCCTGATGCTGATGCAGCAGCGCGATCTTCTCGTCCGTCGTCAGCCGGGCCAGCAGATCGTCGACCCGCTCGTCGAGAGGCCGGGCCGGGTCGCGACAGGGCTCGCGGTGCGGGGCGCGGTCCGGGGCGCGATCCGGGGGCAGCGGTGCTGGAGTGCTCATCGGCGATCGACTCCACAGACTGGTCACCGAGCACCTCGATCAGGCTGGAAACAACAATCGAAGCGCTTCGACAGACGGGCGTGAACAGAGCGTGGCATCCCGCACGCTGACGGTCAAGACCTGACCGCCGCCCGCCCGACTGGGTTATGGGGCGGGGAGGCGGCCGTTGGTCAGGGGGGTGAGGGCGTGGGCGGTGGCGCCCAGGGGAGTGGCGGTGTGGGGGAAGGTCGACGGCACGACCGCGCAGCCGCCGGCGTCCGGTGCGATGACCGCCTCGCGGAGGGCCTGCTCGATCGCGGGGGTCAGGTGGGTGGCGAGCAGGGCGTACGCGCCGCCCAGCACGACTGCTTCCGGATTGAGGATGTTGACCAGGGCGGCGATGCCGTACCCGAGGTGGGTGCCGGCGTCCTGGAGGACCTCGGTGACGGCTGCCTCGCCGGCGTCCGCCCGCCGAATCAGCGCCTCCAGCCGCTGCTGAGGATCGCCGTCGCCCGCCGCGTCGACTGCCCCGGCGCCCGCCCCCGCTCCCGCTCCCGCCGGGGCGGCTGCTCGGGCGGGCGTTTCGTCGGCGCGAGCGAGGATGGCTGGGAGGCTCGCCAGGGCTTCCAGGCAGCCGCGCCGTCCGCAGCCACACAGCGGCCCGTCCGGCAGCACCCGCAGGTGGCCGATCTCGCCGACGTACCCGAGGTTGCCCGCGAGCGGCCGGCCGTCGGCGATGATGCCGGCCCCGACGCCGGTGTCGCCGGTCACCTGGATGAGGTTCGCGCTGCCGGCCAGCGGCCCGTAGAGGTGCTCGGCGAGCACGCCGAGGGACGCGTCGTTCTCGACCGTCACCGGGATGTCCGGCCGCGCAATGGCCGCCGCCAGTTCGGTCCGCAGAGGTACGTCGCGCCAGCCGAGCCCGGCGGCGAGAACGACGGCACCGTCGCGGTTCACCAGCCCGGGTACGCCGACCGTGATGCCGAGCACCCGCCGGCCGGACGACTGCACGGTACTGATTGCCCGGCGGGCCAGCGCCGCCAGACCGGCAACGGTTTTCGCCGGACCGGCGTCGACGCCCGGCCCGGCGCGGTGCCAGCGCAGCAGTTGCTCGCCGGCCGCGTCACAGCCGAGAGCGGTCAGGCCACGGGCACTCACCTCGAGGCCGATGGTCGCGTACGCCGAGCCGTCCAGGACCAGCAGCGTCGCCGGGCGTCCGACGTGGTTCTGGGTCTGCTGGGTCTCACGGACCAGCCGGCGGTCCAGCAGTTCGCCGACGATGCTCGTCACGGTCGCCTTGTTCAGCCCGGTCCCGGTCGCGATCGCGGCCCGCGAGCAGGGCGCCGCGCGGCGCAGATGACCCAGCACCGCGGCCAGGTTGGTGGCGCGGATGTCGGTGTGGTCCGCGGTCTGTGTGCTCAAGGTCCGTCCCGTCGGGGTCCGGGCCGGGGAATCCGGCCTGGGTCAGTTCTACACCTTGTCGGGCTGTCGGCTCTGGGTTAATTTGTTTGGCTACTAGCCCAACTAATTCTAGGGGATGCGACGTGAGCGGACCAGAGATCGGCCGGGCCGGCCGCCGGACCTTCATCGCCCTGCTCGGTGCCGGCGCGGCCGCGGCCGCCGGCGGGGTCACCCTGACCGGCTGTTCCGGCGGCGGCTCGGGCGCGAGCACCCAGGGCCGGGCCGAGACCGAGGGCAAGCTGGCCGGCCTGCTGCCGAAGTACGTCCCGTACGAGTCGGTGAAACCGGACCTGCCCGGAGAGAACGGCGCCGCGCCGGGCTTCTCGCACTACCCGAGCGAGCTGCGCCGGGCGGTGCCGGAGAAGATGGTGCCGAGCGGCAAGGAAGTGTCCGCGATGACCCCGCTGTGGAGCCCGATCCCGCCGGGCCTCGGCAGCAACTCGTACTTCGCCGCCAACAACGAACGGATCGGTGCACCGGTCCGGTTCAACATCCTGAACGGCAACGACTACGGCGACAAACTCGGGCCGATCCTTGCGGCCGGCAACGTTCCGGAGCTGCTCTGCATCCCGGGCTGGAACATCGCCGGGCTGACCCGGTTCGCGCAGGCCGCGGACAAGCTGTTCGAGGACCTGACCCCGTACCTGGCCGGCGACAAGGCCTCGGCGTACCCGATGCTGGCCAACCTGCCGACCCGGGCCTGGGCGTACGGCGTCTGGAACAACCAGCTGAAAGCCGTGCCGTTCCCGGCGGACGCGTTCCCGTGGATGCTGATGTACCGCAAGGACATCTTCGACCAGCTCGGTGCGGTGCCGCCGAAGAGCTCCGCCGAGGTGCTTGCGCTGGGCAAGCAGTTGACCGACGCGAAGGCCGGCCGCTGGGCGTTCGGCAGTGTTTCCGACGAGATGATCCGGTCGTTCGGTGCGCCCGCCGGCTGGCGGAAGGATTCCAGCGGCAAGCTGGTGCACAAGATCGAGACGCCGGAGTACGCGGAGGCGGTGGCGTTCATCCGGTCCCTGTTCCAGGCGGGCTACGTACACCCGGAGGTGGTCGCCAACGCCGGCGCCGACGAGAACGCGCTGTTCGAGGGCGGCAAGCTGCTGATCCGGCAGAACGGGCTCGGCGGCTGGCACGAGTCGTTGCAGCGGCAGTTGCCGATCAACCCGAAGTTCGACCCGCAGCCGGTGCTGCCGTTCGCGCACGACGGCGGCAAGCCGATCACCTGGGGCGGCGATCCGGCCGGCATCTTCACGTTCGTGAAGAAGGGCGTGGGTGAGGCGCGGGTCAAGGAGCTGCTCGGCGTACTCAACTACACGGCCGCGCCGTTCGGCACCGAGGAGTACCAGCTCTATACGTACGGGGTCGAGGGCAAGCACTACACCAAGCAGCCGTCCGGTGCGCCGAAGCTGACGGCGCTGGGACAGAAGGAGGTGTCGCAGACGTACGTGTTCCTCGGTGGCCGGCCGGCCGCGATCACCGAGAGCGAGTACCCGGGGTACGTGCAATCGATGAATGCCTGGCAGAACGAGGCCGCGAAGGTCCGGGAGCCGAACCTGTTCGACGGTATCCGGGTCGAGCAGCCGGCCAAGATGGCGGCGCTGGCCCAGCCGTTCGACGACGCGCTGCAGGACATCTTCCGTGGCCGCCGGCCGGTCAGCGAGCTGAAGACCGCGGTCAAGCAGTGGCAGGACAACGGCGGCAACGAAGGCCGCGACTTCTACGCCAAGGTCCTCAGTGACAACGGTCGGTAGGGCGGCGCGGGCCAAGGCCGGGCGCCGGGCCGGCGGCCGGACGGCGACGGCCGGCGGGATGCGGTTCCGGCACCGGTTCGCGCGGGACTGGCCGTTGCTGGTGATGGTTCTGCCGGTTGTGGTTCTGCTCGGGGTGTTTCACTACTTCCCGACGCTCGGGAACGTGATCGCCTTCCAGGACTATTCGCCGTACGCCGGCATTCGGGGCAGCGACTTCATCGGGTTCGGGAACTTCCAGCGGATGTTCGCCGAGCCGGCGTTCTGGCGGGCGGTCGCGAACACGCTCTCGATCACCGCGGTCCAGCTGGTGTTCTTCTTCCCGGTTCCGATCGCGCTCGCCCTGCTCCTGAACAGTGTGCTGTCGGCCAAGCTGCGCAACCTGGTCCAGGGCATCGTGTACCTGCCGCACTTCTTCTCCTGGGTCCTTGTCGTCTCGCTGTTCCAGCAGATGATCGGCGGCGCCGGCCTGCTGTCGCAGACGCTTCGCGACCACGGCCATCAAGCGGTCGACCTGATGACCAAACCGGACACCTTCATCCTGCTGGTCACCGGGCAAGCGATCTGGAAGGACGCCGGCTGGGGCATGATCGTCTTCCTCGCCGCATTGTCGACAATCAACCAGGCGCTGTACGAGGCAGCCGCGGCCGACGGCGCGAACCGCTGGCGCCGGCTCTGGCACATCACCCTGCCCGGCCTGCGGCCGGTGATCGTCCTGCTGCTGATCCTGCGCCTCGGCGACGCGCTGACGGTCGGCTTCGAGCAGTTCATCCTCCAGCGCAGCGCCGTCGGCGGCGGCGCGGCGGAGGTCCTCGACACCTACGTCTACTACCAGGGCCTGCTCGTCGGCGACTTCGGCTACGGCGCCGCCGCCGGCCTGTTCAAGGGCGTCGTCGGTCTCGTCCTCGTCCTGCTGGCCAACCGATTCGCCCATCTGGTGGGCGAGCAGGGGGTGTACTCGCGATCATGACGGACCGAGCTGTCTGGGAAGAAGAACCGACGATCGCCGGCAAACTGGGAAAGCCGCTGGTGCTGACGCTGATCGCACTGGTGGTCGCGTTCCCGCTGTACGTCGTGGTGGTGACGAGCCTGTCCACCACCGAGGCGGTGACCCGCGCCGGTGGGCTGGTCGTCGTCCCGCGTGAGCTGACCGTGGCGGCGTACGTGCAACTGCTCTCCGGTGGCGTGGTGACGCGCGCGTTGCTGATCAGTGTCCTGATCACGCTCGTCGGTACCGCCTTCAGCCTGGGGATCACCGTGCTCGCCGCGTACGGGCTGTCCCGGCCGGGATCGTTGTTCCACCGGCCGCTGCTCTTCGTAGTATTGTTGACATTCCTCTTCGGGCCGGGAATCATCCCGAGCTACCTGGTGGTGAATTCGCTCGGCCTGATCGACCACTACGCGTCGCTGATCCTGCCGGCCGCGATCTCCGCGTTCAATCTGATCGTGATGCGGTCGTTCTTCATGGGCATCCCGGGCGAGCTGATCGACAGTGCCCGGATCGACGGCGCCGGCGAGTTGTCGATCCTGCGCCGGATCGTGCTGCCGTTGTCGAAGGCAGTGGTCGCGGTGGTCGGGCTGTTCTACGCGGTCGGGTACTGGAACGCGTTCTTCAACGCGCTGCTCTACATCAACGACAACACCAAGTGGCCCCTGCAGATGGTGCTGCGGACGTACATCGTCCAGCAGCAGCCGCTGCCCACCGGCGCCGGGGGCGTGGCGGCCGGCGTCGGCCTGGGCCTGTCGCCGGCGCCCGGGCTGGCGATCAAGATGGCGATCGTGGTGATCGCGATCGTTCCGGTTCTGCTCGTCTATCCGTTCATTCAGCGGCACTTCACCAAGGGCGTCATCATCGGCGCCGTGAAAGGCTGAGTTCGTGCAGCTCTACTACGGCGGCGACTACAACCCCGAGCAGTGGGATCCCGCAGTCTGGAAGGAGGATGCCGACCTGATGCGCCGGGCCGGCGTCAACCTGGTGACGGTCGGTGTCTTCTCCTGGTCGAGCCTGGAACCCGCACCGGGCGAGTACACCTTCGAGTGGCTGGACGAAGTGCTCGGCCTGCTGCACGACAGTGGCATACAGGTGGACCTGGCGACTCCGACCGCTTCGCCGCCGCCGTGGTTCAGCCGATTGCACCCGGAGGCGTTGCCGGTGACCGCTGACGGCGTACGCCTGACGCACGGCAGCCGCGACACGTACTGTGCCTGCGCGCCGGCGTACCGCGAGGCCGCCCGCGGGATCGCGCGGGCACTGACCGAGCGGTACCACGACCATCCGGCGCTCGCGATGTGGCACGTGCACAACGAGTACGGCACCACCTGCTACTGCTCACTCGCGGCGGCGCGCTTCCGGATCTGGTTGCAGGCGCGGTACGGCTCGCTCGATCGGTTGAACGAAGCGTGGACGACGGCATTCTGGAGTCAGGGGTACGCGGACTGGGCCGATGTCGAACCGCCACGTAAGACGCAGTACCTGGTGAATCCGGCGCACTACCTGGACTATCGCCGGTTCTGGTCGGACGAGCTGCTGGCTGCGTTCCGCGAGCAGAAGGCCGAGCTTCGGACCAGGTCACACTTGCCGATCACCACGAACTTTGTCTTCGGCGGCTGGGTGCCGGTCAACCATGCACAGTGGGCGGACGAGGTCGATTTCGTTGCCATCGACCACTATCCGGATCAGGCCGGGATCGGCGCCGAGGAGCAGACCGCGTTCGGCGCGGACCTGGCCCGGTCGTGGGCCGGTGGGAAACCGTGGTTGCTGATGGAGCAGGCCGCGGGTGCGGTGAACGACGGCCGGCGGTTGCATCCGAAGGAGCCGGGGCGGATGGCGCGGCACAGTGTGTCTCACGTGGCCCGGGGTTCGCGGGGAGCGATGTTCTTCCAGTGGCGGGCGTCGCGGGGTGGAGCGGAGCTGTACCACCCGGCGATGGTTCCGCATGCCGGACCGGAGAGCCGGATGTTCCGGGAGATCGTGGAGCTCGGCGCGGTGCTGCCGCGGTTGGCGGAAGTTGCCGAGAGCAACGTCGAGGCCGAGGTTGCGTTGCTGTGGGACGTCGAGTCCTGGTGGGCGATGCAGGGTACGCACTTGCCGTCGTCGTCGCTGGATTACCTGGCTGCGGTGCGGGCCGCGCATCGGCACTTCTGGCGCGCCGGCGTGACGGTGGATTTCGCCGCGCCGGACGCGGACCTGTCGGCGTACCGGGTCGTGGTGGTGCCGTCGTTGTACTTGATTTCGGATCCGGCGGCGGAGCGGCTCGCGGCGTACGTGGAGGGCGGCGGGCGGCTGGTGGTCGGGTACTTCAGCGGGATCGTGGACCCGGATGCGCGAGTGCGGCTCGGTGGGTATCCCGGGGCGTTCAGGGAACTGCTCGGTGTGCGGGTGGAGGAGTTTCATCCGGTGGCTGACGGGGAGGTGGTCAGGCTGTCGTCCGGTGGGTACGGGCGGGTGTGGAGTGAGGATGTCTCCGCCGACGCCGACGCCGACGCCGACGCCGACGCCGCCGACGCCGCCGAGGTGATCGATCGGTATGCCGGGGGAGTGCTGGACAGGAAGCCGGCGATCACGCGACGGGAGGTCGGCGCGGGGGAGGCGTGGTACGTCTCGACCGAACTCGACGACGAGACGGCCGCCGGGCTCATCACCCGCCTGCTCGACCGAACAGAAGACACTGCGCTGCCTGCCGGACACTTGCTGGAGACGGTGCGGCGGCGTGCGGGCGACACGACGTGGACCTTCTTGCTCAACCACGGGGACACCGACGTGCTGGTGCCGGCGGTCGGCACCGAGCTGGTGACCGGCACGACAGTTGCCGGAGAGCTCATGGTGCCTGCCGGAGGATACGCGGTAGTACGACGGAACTGAGCGCCCAGGAGGTGGGGACGCCGGGTGTCCCGATCACTTTCGTCAAGCGGGTGTTGGTCGCCCCAAACCGGTTTGGGGTGGTTGAGTGCGTGGAGTGGGGAGGGTTTTACCCCTGGATTGGGTGGCGGGTTCACGCGGTGGTTGCAACACCGGGTGGATTTGCTTGGTTGGACAGTAGCTTGTC
>NZ_BAAAPH010000028.1:0-72686 GCF_039531045.1 Kribbella hippodromi
TTGTCTTCCTAAGACCGCTTGGCCTCCGACTTGCCCCGGCGCCCGCGCCTGCCCCGTGCCCGCGCCCGCCCCCCGTCCGCGCCTGCCCCCTGTGCCCGCGCCCGCCTCGGCGCCGGCCCCGCCCCTGCCCCCGCGCTGCAAGCCGCACGCCGCCGCCCACACCCACGCCGACGCGGACCGCTCCCAGCACCATTTGAGGGGTCAGCCCCTGAGGTGATGGGTTGCCCCCCGAAAATCCCAGGGGGCAACCCACCGTTTGAGGGGTCAGCCCCCTGCGGTGATGGGTGGCCTCCGAAAGTCCCAGGGGACAACCCGCCGTTTGAGGGGTCGGCCCCTGAGGTGGTGGGTTGCCCCCCGAAAATCCCAGGGGGCAACCCGCCGTTTGAGGGGTCAGCCCCTGAAGTGGAGGGGTGGCCACTGAAAATTCCAGGGGCAACCGTGCAGTTCAGGGGATGTCCGGCTCTTGTGATTGAGGTGTGGGTCAGTTGCCACCGGGGGTGGAGTTGCGAGGCACCGGCCTGCAACCGCGAGCGTCATCGGCCGCGCTCGCAGTGGACGTTCGGCCGCTCGACAGGTAGTGCACTCCCGAGACGCCGTACATCTTGGCCCTTCACGCTCAGGTGCACTACCTGGTCAACGCATACATCCAGTCCAACCGCGCACCCCCACCCCACAACTCCAGTCGCCCACCCCGCCCCACACCCCCGACCAGATGGTTCCTTCGCGTCAGATGGTGCTGGTGGTGGGCGAGCCGCGGGGGTGATGGCGGGGTGAAGGTGCGGTAGGTGCGGGCGGGCGGCCAGTGGGTGGGTCTGCCGCGGGTGGTTCACGCGAGTTCGGCGGTGCTGAGGGCGGAGATCTGGGGGAGGGCAGTACTGGGAGGCCGAGTAGGTCAGCGGTCCAGGCGAGGGCGGCGCCGGATGAGACGATGTTGCCTTCGAGCGCGTACCTCGGCCGATGCGTCGGCCACGCCAATGTGCATCCGCTCGGGACGAAGCCATCGACCGGCGTCATCACCGACGACCCAGCCGGTGGCCGAATGGAACCCGATCTAGTCGGTGCCGTACGTCGCCTTGACCATCCCGTACGTGCGCAGCCCTGGCCGTACATCGCAGCATGCGAATCCGCGAGTACCGCGACAATCGGAATCCCGTCCGCGAGACCAGGTACGCCCTTTGTAGTACCGAAGCCGAGTGCGCACTTCCGGCAAGGCCGAGCGGCGTACGCCGAAAGCGTCCGGCAGCTCGGCCGACCAGTCGAGGTCGATCGTGTCGTAGAGCAAGGTCCGCGAGGCATTACCGGCTTCGATCAGATGCTCACGGCAACCAGTCAGGCGATGAACCAGCCAGCTGTCGACAATGCCAACCAAAAGCGGTGCCGGCAGAAGCGTCGGAAGTGCGGTCGAGAAGCCAGCGCAGTTTGGGTGCGGAGAACATCGCGTCGACCCGGAGCCCGGTGCGCCGGCGGACGAGATCGTCACCGGATGCGGGAAGTTGACGGCACCACTCGGCCGTACGCGCGTCCTGCCAGCCGAGCACCGGCCCGGCCGGCGCAGGTCATGAGGCGTGGAGCAATCTGTGCGCGGGCGGCACAATGGGCGTCGTCTACGGCGAGGGCAGCCGGTGGCAATGGCGTTTGCACGCGGACGATCCGGGGCACTCCGAGTTCTTCCTCGCACCGGGCGCGGGCTGGCGGGAGGCGATCGGCTTCGAGGGATCCGCGTACGTCGGCATGCTCGGGAAGGTCCTTGCCGGTCTGCCGACGACCGACATCGCCCCGGACTGGACGCGGGTGATTTCGGGGCGTGCGCTGAGTACGCCCGACGGGGGTCTGATCGTGTACCGCGAGAACGGCGGGCCGGTGATGGTGTTCGACGGCAGCGTGCCGCTTGCGTACACGATCGTCGATCCACGGGACGGGGCGATCGTTGCCGCCGGGGAGCGCGACACGCCCCAGACTCCGATCCCTGGTCCTGGTGGCGCGCCGCGGGTCTACATCTGCCTATAGTCCTGGTTCATCGAAAGGAGCGCCGTGAACAGCAACCGTGCTGCGCGCCGGCCGGCGCTGGACGAGCTGCAGGGCCGGTACGGGCTGCGGGAGGCGGTTGTCGTCGACACGCTCGGGGTTGGTGAGGACGTACTGCCGGCGCTCGGTTCGGGCGCGGCGGCGTACTTGGACATGACGCTCACCGGCGGGCATGTCGTGGGCATCTCGTCCTGGAGCGAGACGCTGCTCAGCGCGGTCGACCGGATGCCGCGCAAGAGCGTGCCGGTGGTCGACAAGGTGGTCCAGATCGTTGGCGGGCTCGGTGATGCGGCGGTGCAGATGCAGGCGACCCGGCTGACGGCGCGGTTCGCCGAGCTGACCGGTGTACCTGCCGGCGCCCGGGCTGGTCGGGACACCCGCGGTCCGGCGGGCGATGATGAACGATGTGTCGGTCCGGGACGTTCTGGGCACCCTGGGGACAGCTCACCGACGCCCTGGTCGGGATCGGCAGCCTGGAGCCGTCACCGCTGCTGCAGCGCAGCGGAAACGCGGTCGCCGAGGCCGACCAGGACGAGCTGCGCAGGCTCGGTGCGGTCGGGGACGTGTGTTTCCGGTTCTTCGACGAAGAGGGAAAGCTTGTGCGTTCGACGTTCGACCAGCGGGTCATCGGGGTGACCGCGAAGGAGTTGCTGGCGGTACCACGCCGGATCGGGGTGACCGGCGGCGACCGCAAGTACTCGGCCATCCGCGCGGCGTTGCTCGGCGGCTGGGTGAACATCCTCATCACCGACCTCGCGATGGCTCATCGCTTGCTTGATGGAGCCTGACGAGCAGCGGGAGGTTTACGCGACCATCGACCTGGCGTTGCGGGTCGGTGAGGTGTTGCTGTCCAGCGGCGCCGGTACGGCGGATGCGACCGCGACGATCCTCGGTGTGACCGCGGCCGGTGGACTGCGGGGATGCGAGGTGGACATCACCTTCACGTCGATGGCGGTGTCGTACCAGGAGGCGCCGGATGTCGCGCCCGAAACGCACATCCGCCTGGTCAGGTACCGGTCGCAGGACTTCAGCCGGCTGACCGACGTCGACCGGCTGGTGCGCCGCTTCGCGCGGGGTGACGTGACGCGCGAGGAGGCTTCGCGGGAGCTGGCCCGGCTGACGTCGGCCGGGCCGCCGTACCCGCGCTGGAGTGCCGTGCTCGCGTGGGGCGTGATGGCCGGCGGCGCGACGCTGCTGCTCGGTGGTGGCTGGCTGATCACGGCGGTAGCCGTACTGACCGCGGTCGTGATCGACCTGAACAACCGGTGGTTCAACCGGCAGCGGCTGCCCGCGTTCTATCAACAGGTCGCCGGCGCGTTCGTGGCGACAGCGGTCGCGCTCGGTCTGTACGCCATTGACGCACCGGTGAAACCATCGCTGGTCGTTGCCGCCGGCATCATTATGTTGCTGGCCGGAATCGCTCTCACCGGTGCGGTCCAGGACGCGATCACCGGGTACTACGTGACCGCCGCGGCCCGAAGTCTGGAAGCGATGCTGCTCACCGGCGGCATCATCGCGGGGGTGTCGCTCGGGCTCGCGCTGGGCCTGAAGTTCGGGCTGAACGTCGGGATCGAACCGCAGGCGATCCAGCTGGCGAACCTCCCGGTGATGGTCATCTCCGGCGCGGTGATGGCGACCGCGTTCGCGTACGCGACGTACGCACCCCTGCGCGCGCTGCTGCCGGTCGCGGTGATGGGTGCACTGGCCTCGCTGGTCTTCACGTTGATGACCCGGGCGTCCTTCGGGCCGGCCTGGTCGACTGCCGCGGCCGCGTTCGTCGTCGGGCTGGGCGGGTACTCCAGCGGGCGGCGGACCGGCGTACCGCCGCTGGTCGTGGTCGTCGCGGGCTCGATCCCGCTGCTGCCCGGCCTGACCATCTACCGCGGCCTGTACGAACTGACGGCCCGCGGCAACATCTTCGGCATCGTCAGCCTCACCACCGCGGTCGCCATCGGTGTCGCGCTGGCCTCGGGACTGATCCTCGGCGAGTACGTGGCCCAGCCGATCCGCCGCGAAGCCCGCCGCCTGGAAGACCGCCTGGCCGGGCCCCGCCTGGTGGGTCCCCGCCGTCCGATTCGCCGCCGTACGGGCCGAACCAGACGCCGCCGGCGCGCGGCCTAGCGGTGTGAGCTGGGGTGGGCTGGGGTGTGAGCTTGGGGTGGGCTGGGGTGTGAGCTTGGGGTGGGCTGGGGTGTGCGCTTGGGGTGGGCTGGGGTGTGCGCTTGGGGTGTGGGCTGGGCAACAGTTCGGGTCGGCGGTGCCGTGGTTTAATGCCGCTTGGTGCGATTCCACGGTGTGACGGTTGGATGTGATCCAGGCCCGTCGGCTCTGCCGGAAGGCGGAGCGACCCGGTACGACCGGGGCCATGCGGTGATACCCCGCTTCAGCTCGGACTTGGTGCCCGTGAGCGGCGTTGCTCAGCGGGCACTTGAGGTCCCTGGCCATGAACGAATGCCGGGAGCGAAGCATGTTCACAGGTCTGATCGAGCACGTCGGCACCGTCACCGGGATCAGCGGTGACCTACTGAGGGTCCGGACCGGCGTCACGGTCGCGCCGGGTGCCGCGGTCTGCCTCGACGGGATCCGGTTCAGCGCCGAATCGGTGTCGCCCGGGGAGATCGACGTCGTGGTCACGGAGGAGACCCGCCGCCGTACGACCTTCGACCGGGTCTGCGAAGGCACGGTGCTGCACGTTCAACTGCCGGTTGCCGTCGGCGACCGGATCGACGGACACCTTGTCCAAGGGCATGTCGAGGGTGTCGGCAAGGTACTGCGCGTCGACGTGGAGCCGGCCGGGCATCGCGTCTGGATCAAGCCGCCGGAGCGACTTCTGGCCCGGTTGGTGGCGAAGACGTCGGTGGCGATCGACGGGGTCAGCATCACGGTCGCGGAGGTACTGAAGGACCGGTTCTCGGTCGTACTCGTCCCGGCCACGCTGACGAAGACGAAACTCAGCGCGCTGGTGGTCGGGAGCCGGGTCAACTTGGAGAGCGATCTGCTCGTCCGGATGGCGCGCGAGGGGCACGGGCCGGAGTTCCGGCGGGCAGTGGCGCGGTTGCCGTGGGCCGGGCAGCTCAGCGGCGAAACCGGCGTGCAGAAGGTGGTCGCGCAGATCGCCGCGGGTGGTGGGGTTGTCGTGTGGGACCCGACCGCGGAAGGCGAGGGCGACGTGATCTTCGCGGGCGAGCGGTTCCGGCCGGAGGCGATGCGGTTCCTGCTGACACAGGCTTGTGGGCATACGACGATCCCGTGTGCTGCCGACGTACTGGAGCGGTTGGAGATCGGGCCGATCCCGGGCGGTGGCGACCGGCAAGGTACGGCGATGCATGTACCGGTCGATCTCGCCGCGTCGGACGGGACCGGGGTCTCCGCCGCCGATCGAGCTGCAACAATCCGCCGCCTGGCTTCACCGGATGCCGTACCGACTGACTTCTTGCGCCCTGGGCATGTGTTCCCGCTGGCCGCACGCCCTGGGCTGCTGGCTGAGCGCCGCGGGCACACCGAGGCGACCGTCGCGTTGTGCGTAGCCGCTGGGTTGGCGCCGGTCGGAGTGTGCTGTGAGGTGATGCGTCCGGACGGAGTGATGGCCGGCGCGGCCGACCTCGAACAGTTCGCCCTGCGCTGGGAGCTCCCGATGGTAGACATCCACGACCTGGCCCGCTGGCTATGACCAACCAGCCTGCACGCCGACCTGCATGCCAGCGCGCATGCCGACCTGCACGCCAGTGAGCGTCGACCTGTGAGCGTCGACCTGTGAGCGCCGACCTGTGAGCGCCGACCTGTGAGTGGGCGGTCGCGTGACGGTGCTGGGCTGTACGACGATCCGGACTTCCTGGACGGCTACCGCCACCTACGCCGTACTGGCCAAGGGATCAACGATGAACTGGAGATCCCAGCCATGGACGCCGTCCTCAGGACTTTGCCGGTTGCCGGCGCTCGGGTGGTCGACCTGGGCTGCGGCGAAGGCGGACTCGCCGTGCGCCTGGCCAAGGCGGGCGCTGCCGACGTACTGGCTGTCGACGCCTCACAACAGATGCTCGCGGCGGCGGTCCAGCACCCGCGAGTCAGGTACCAGCGCGCCGACCTCACAACCTTCGACCTACCACCTGGCTCAGCGGACCTGGTCGTCAGCAGCATGGCCCTCCACTACGTCGAAAACCTCGACACCCTGCTCGCCCGAACAGCCCACTGGCTGTCCCGCAGCGAACGCAAGCACCCACCGGGCGAGGCTGGCTCTCCGCCAGCCGCGCGCGTGGTGGTGCCCGGTGGGGCCGAGGCGCGGCCGATCGAGCGTGAGCCGGCGTCCAGTTGGGGCGAGGCGCCGCGGGTCGGGCGTGAGCCGTCGTCCAGTGGAGGTGAGGTGACGCGGGTCGAGCGTGAGCCGTCGTCCAGTGGGGGCGAGGTGACGCGGGTCGGGCGTGGGGCGTCGTCCGGTGGGGGTGAGGGGTTGCCTCGTGCGGGAGGGGCGTTGGTGTTTTCGGTGGAGCATCCGGTGATGACGGCGGCGGTGGCGGTGGACTGTGGGGTGGACGACTACGCGGACGAGGGTCGGCGGGAGCGGACCTGGTTTGTGGAGGGGGTGGTGAAGTACCACCGGACGATCGGCTCGATCGTCGGCTCCCTCCGGCGCCACGGGTTCCAGCTGGAACTGATCGACGAACCCCTCCCGACCCGAGAACAAGCGGCCGCCCACCCGCACCTCGCCATCCACCGCCGCCGCCCACCGATCCTCCTGGTCGCCGCCCGCCGAACCTCCTGATCGCAGCCCGCCGATCCTCCTGACCGCGCCCGCGCTTGACCTTCCATCACGCTCCGCCGAACACCACCGACATCCCGCGCCGGGGTGACGTTGATTTATCCGTGTGTGTAACCAGCGCGCTGGGGGAGGACTTCGCGATTCAGGTATCGCACTGCCGTCACTGGGTCAGGAAGTCACGCAGCTCGGCCGCGACCAGTTCCGGCCGTCCGCCCTGGGATCGGTTGTTGGCGGTGTTGTGGTTCGCGCCGCGCAGTTCGCTGCGCCGGCTGTCCGGGAGGAGGCGATGGAGCGCGGTCAATGCGGCCTTCAGATAATGCGGACTCCGGCTGCCTCCCAGCAGGAGAACCGGGTGGTCGAGCGCCTTGAACCGCTCCAGGTCGGCACTGCCCTCAGCCGAGAGTTGGAAGTCGTAGCGCAGAGTCGGCAGCAAGCTGGTGAAATCCGGTTCGTCTCCGGCGGACTGTTCGCCCGCGATGAACTTGCGGATCAGCGCGACCGCGATCCGGCGCGGCAGGATCCGCAGGAAGGCCGGTCCGACCTGCAGTCCCTTGAGTGCCGTGACCATCGCCTCGGCCGGCTCGCCGCGGCGAAGCGCGTCCTCGTACGCCGGGATGAACGTGTCGCCGATCGGGTCCTCGCCCGGGATCGACAGCGCCGGCTCGTAGCCGGCGACCCGTGTGATCTCCGCGACCTCCAGCCCGGCCTGCAGTGCGATCACCGCACCGGAGCTGACCCCGAAGATCTGGCCGGCTCCGGTCGCCCGAGCGACACCGGCAACATCCGCAACCTCCGTATCGAGCCCGTACCCGTCGCCGTGCGGCCCGCTCGAGCCCCGGCCGCGCCGGTCGAGGACGTGCACGGTGAACGAGTCAGACAGCGCCGCGGCCAGGTCGGCGTAGGACGCTGCGGACTCCAACGCTCCGTGGACGACGATCAGCCCCGGCCCGGTGCCGAGCGTACGAAAGCCGATCGTGGTGCCGTCCGGTGCCGTGATGGTGTCCATGATTCTTAGGGTAACCCAATTAGTTGGGTTACCCTAAGAAGATGCGAGCCTCAGTCGACAACCCACCGGCCGGCGGGTTGCGGGCCCGGAAGAAGGCGAAGACCCGCGCGTCGATCGCCGCCGCCGCGGCTCGTTTGTTCGCTGCGTCGGGGTTCGCGGCGGTGACGATGCTCGACGTTGCTCGAGCCTCGGAGGTCTCGGAGCAGACCGTCTACAACTACTTCCCGACAAAGGAAGCCCTGGTCTTCGATCGCGTCGATGAGCTCCGTCGCCTCCTCCTCGCGCCCGCCGGAGTGCCTTCGACCGGGCAGCCGGGCGCGGAGCCGATGGCTGCTGACGGTCTGGTCGATCAGTTCGGGGTGTGGCTGGAGCGTGGTGTGCTCGGCCTCGCGGGCCGCCGTTCGCTGCGGCAGCCCGGTGGGATGCCCCGGCTTGTTGCCACCGATCCCGGACTGCGCAGGCATCTGCTCGGACACGCGCGGGACCTGGCCTCGGCTCTCGCCGAGCACTGGACGGAGCACGAGCAGGTCGATCCACTGGCTGCCCGCACCCTGGCCGACGCGCTGCTGCAGCTCTTCGTCCGTGTCGTCGAACGCCTCGGCACGCTCGAGTCCGAAGCTGAGCTGAGCGCGTTGGCGGCGGAAGCCCGCCGTACCCTCGACCTTCTTCGGCCGCTCGCCCGGATGGGCACGCGATGACTTGGTTCGTGACCGGTGCGGGTCGGGGTGTCACCGCCCGCGCTTGACGTTGATTTATCCGCGTGTGTAACTTTTACTCATGCGGATAAATCAGGCGACGGATCGGGAGCGGAGTACGGCGGCTCGGCGGGAGCAGATTGTCGCGGCGACGATCAAGGTGCTTGCCGAGCGTGGCTACGGGGCGACTTCGTACGACGCGATCTGCGAGGTCGCCGGGTTGAGCAGCAAGCGGCTGATCTCGTACCACTTCTCGACCAAGGACGACCTGCTCGCCGAGGTCCTCCACCGGGTCACCACCGACGCGGCCGCGGTGATGCGCCCGGCCATCGAGGCAGCGACCGGCGCCGACGGGAAGCTCGCGGCGTACATCCGGTCGAACGTCGAGTTCATCGCCGCCCACCCGGCGCACATCCGGGCGGTGCAGCAGATCGTGTACGGCGGCGCGCCGGTCCCCACCGAGGAAGCGGATGCCGCCGTGTCCCGACTGAATCGGTTGTTCGACGAAGGGCAGCGCACGGGCGTGTTCCGGAAGTTCGACACGCTGCTGATGGCGTACACCGTGCGTGCCGCCATCGACGCCTCCGCCGGTCGCCTGATCGCCGGCGCGGACCCCGAGAACTGCGCCACCGAGCTGGCCGAAACCTTCCACCGGGCCACCAGGATCCAGCGATGAGCCCGCAACAGCAGGATTCGGCGCGGAGCCCGCACCACGAACCAGCGGTGGGCCCGCCGCATCACGAACCAGCGGTGGGCCCGCCGCGACGCGAACCGGCGGTGAGCCGATTCGGGCCGGGTGGTTCGCGGTCGGCGCCGCCCGGGGTTCAGCGTGAGGCCGGTGGGTCGCAAGAAGCGAGCGGCGCGGAGCCGGGTGCGCGGGGCGACGTGCCGGCGGTGGCGAAGGCGCGCTGGGGTGCGGTGTTGGCGCCGGTGGCGGTTGATCTTGTCCTGCCGCTGCTGATCTTCTACGGCCTCCGCCAGTCCGGCGTCGGGATTGTTGGTGCGACCCTCGCCGGCTCGGTGATCCCGGTGGTGCGGACGGCGTACTCGATCGTCCGTGGTCGCAAGGTCGACTGGATGGCCGTGTTCATGATCATCGCGCTCGCGGTCGGTACGGTCGCGTCGCTCGCGATGCACAGCCCGCGGATGCTGCTCGCCAAAGACGGCGTGATCACCGCACTGTGCGGCTTCTGGATGCTCGGAACAGTTGCCTTCGGCAAACCCCTGCTGCTGTCGATCGGCCGTGGTATCGCGGAAGCAAAGCGCGGTCAGGGCGGCGGCGAGATCTGGGCGAGCCGCTGGGACAAAGAACCACGGTTCCGGCATGGCGTACGGCTGATCACACTGGTCTGGGGGATCGGGCTGGTCTTCGACGCGAGCGTCCGCGTTGTGATCGCGTACGCGCTGCCGCTTGATGCCGTGCCTGGGATTACGACGGCGCAGTGGATCATACTGTTCGTGCTGCTCTACGGGTTCATGATGATCTACTCCCGCAAGAACGACCTGCTCGCATGACTGACGTACTCGTGGTCGGCGCCGGTCCGACCGGGTTGCTGCTGGCGTCGGAGCTGGTACTCGCGGGCGCTGACGTCGTACTCGTTGACAAGGCCAACGAACGGTCCGGGCAATCGAAAGCATTGTCCCTGCAGCCGAGATCCGTGGAGATCTTGCACTCTCGCGGGTTGCTCGGCTCGTTGCTGGATGATGTGCCGCGGCTGCCGGCGGGGCATTTCGCCGGGTTGCCGGTGCCGCTTGATTATGGCGTACTGGACACTCGATTCCCTTACCAGCTGGGGATTCCGCAGCTGCGGATCGAGCAGCGGCTGGAAGAGCATTTGGCCGGGCGCGGGGTTGGCGTATGCCGGGGGCTGGAGCTGACCGGACTTGAGCAGGACGAGACCGGTGTACGGGCGACGTTTTCCGACGCTGCGGAGATCCGGGCCGGGTGGGTCGTGGGGTGCGACGGGGCGCGGAGCGCGGTGCGGAAGCTGGCCGGGATCGAGTTTCCTGGGCGGGACGGGCGGTTCAGCGCGGTTGTCGCGGATGTTGTTGTCGCTGGGGTTGAGCCGGGGTGGGAGTTGCCGTCGTTGGTGCCGCGGGACGGAGCGGTGATGACGATGGTGCCGTTGGAGGATGGCGTACATCGTGCGCTGTTCACTGGGCCTGAGCAGCAGAACTTGCCGAAGGACTTGCCGGTTGCGTTCGAGGAGGTCGCGGCGGCGTTGCGGGGCTGGTACGGGGATGAGATTGTGCTGCGAGAGCTGCGCTATGCGTCGCGGTTCACGGATGCGGCGCGGCAGCCTGAGCGGTACCGGGTGGGGCGGGTGTTTGTGGCTGGGGATGCGGCGCATGTGCACTCGCCTACGGGCGGGCAGGGGATGAATCTCGGACTGCAGGATGCGTTCAATCTGGGGTGGAAGCTGGGTGCGGTTGTGCGAGGTGAGGCTGGTTCGGGGTTGCTGGACAGTTATCACGACGAGCGGCACCCGGTGGGGCGTGCGGTGCTTGGGAACACTCGCGCGCAGGGGGTCCTGATGGTGCCGGATGAGGATGTCGCTTGTTTGCGCGAGACGTTCGTGGAGCTGCTGGGCGTACCGGAGGCGAATCGGTTGCTGGCGGAGCAGGTTTCCGGGATCGGTGTCGCGTACGCGCCTGGCGACCATCCGCTGGTGGGTCGGCGGATGCCGGACATCACGCTCGCCAACGGGCAGACGCTGGCCGACCGCCTACGCGCCGGCCGACACGTACTGCTGGAGGGGATGGATCTGGCGGCGGGCGGGCTCGGCGAGGCGAATGGGTTTGCGGGTGGTGGAGTGTGTGGGGCGCGGGTTTTGGTTCGGCCGGATGGATATGTGGGGTGGGCGAGCGACGACCCGCGGGCGGTTGTTCCGGAGGTTGGTGGGTTACCGCGGGTGACGGCTGGGAGTTGAGTGGGGTCGGTGGGTGACCGGGGCGGGTGGGAGCCGTTAGAGTTACCGACTGGAAACATCGGCGGGGGGATGAGGAGGAGCGACGTGGCACTGGGTAGGACATCCCCGCGGGATCTGCCGCTGTTCGCGGATCTGTCCGGGCGCGACATCCGGGACATCTTCCGGGCCGGTGAAGAGGTTTCGGTACCGGCCGGGTGGTCGCTGATCCTGGAGCAGACGCCGCCGGACGCCGCGTACCTGATCCTGAGCGGTACCGCCGCGGTCCGCGAGAAGGGCCAGGAGATCGCCGAGCTCGGCCCGGGTGACATCGCCGGCGAGGTCGCGGTCCGGAAGAACACGTTGCGTACGGCAACCGTCACCGCGAAGTCCCGGCTCCAGCTGCTGCACTTCACCCGCGAGAAGTTCGACGACCTGACCCGCCGCCTCCCCGCCTTCCGCGAAGCCATCGACGCCACCATCCAAGAACGCCGCGGCACCTCCTGAACCCCGAACACACCCAGAACATGAGCAAGCCCGAATCCTCCGGCGCGAACTCCCACCGATCACCCACCCCGAACAACAGCACTCCCGGCGCGGACGAGCGCGATGCTGACGACCGCTCCGCCGCAAAAGACGGTGGTTCTGGTGCCGGCGACTCTTCCGGCGTGGGATCCCCTGGCTCTTCCGGCGCGGAGGAGCGAGCGGCTGGGCGGGTGGATTTGGGGGGTGTGCAGCGGGAGTTCGAGCGGACTTTGCTGGGAGGTGAGCGGAAGTTCACTCGGGTGCAGGTCTCGGAGCGGGCCGGGATTTCGATTGAGCGGGCTGAGCGGATGTGGCATGCGCTTGGGTTCGCGACCGTGCCGGATGATGAGGTGGCGTTCACCGACGACGACGTCGAGGCGTTGCGACTGGTAGCGGCGTTGGAAGACGACGGTTTCATCGAGCCGGAGATGGAGTCTTCTCTGGCCCGCAAGCTCGGCCAGACCCAGTCGCGGCTGGCGTCGTGGCAGTCCGCGATGTTCCTCGAGTTCCTCGGCAGCACCCAACTACCACCCGAAGAAGCGATCGAAGTCGCCGGATTGTTGCTCCCAGCAATGGAACGGCTGCAGACGTACGTCTGGCGCCGCCATCTCGCCGCCGCGGCCGGTCGTGCGGTCGCGGGCTCGGACGAGCTGGCCCGCGGCGTCCGCGCGGTAGGTTTCGCCGACATCGTCAGCTACACCCGCCTCACCCGCCGACTGACCGAGTCCGAACTCGGCGCCCTGATCGAACGGTTCGAAGGAACCGCCGCCGACGTGGTCGCACTGAACGGCGGCCGGGTGATCAAGTCGATCGGCGACGAGGTGCTCTTCGTCGCCGACACCGCCGCGCAAGGTGCGGCCGTCGCGCTCGCGCTCCAAGACGCGGTCACCGCGGACGACGAGCTGCCCGAACTGCGCATCGGGCTCGCGTACGGCTCGATCCTGATCCGCCTCGGCGACGTGTACGGCGAAGTGGTCAACCTGGCCGCCCGCCTCACCACCGAATGCAAACCCGGCCGCGTCCTCGCCGACCGCGAACTGGCCGCCGCCCTCGACGGCCACCCCGCGTACGCCCTGCACCGCCTCCGCCGCGTAGCCGTCCGCGGGTACCGCCACCTGGTCCCGTACGCAGTGCAACGCGCCGAGTGAGGTGCCGAAGGACAGGTAGTGCACCGCCGAGACACCGTACACAAAACGACTTCCACGCTCAGGTGCACTAGGTCAGGCCCGACCACCTCCTGTCCTTAGGTACCCAAGGTAAGTTTGGCCGCGTGCGTGAGGTTGAAGGTTCTACTGAATTGGCCCGGGTCTGTGGGGGCGAAACGCTGATTCTCTGGGCGGCGCAGGGGTTCGCGACCGGGGCGAGGGCGTGGGTCGCGGGGGATGCGGTCGCGGTCGCGTCGCCGGCGGTGTCGAAACACGATCGGCTCGCGGTGGCCGGGCCGGTGGATGATGCCGCGAAGCTTGTCGCTGAGGTCGTCCGCGAGGTCGGTCCGTCGTACCGGCCGTTCGGCGAGGAGTACCTGATCCGTGGACTGGCCGAGCGGGTGCCGGGGATGGAGTTTTCGGCGGCGTTCGGCTGGATGGACAGCGCGGCCGGGCCTGACGTGACGACGACCGCCGGTTGGCTCGATGGGGACGACGGCGTGGAGGAGCTGCTGCTCGGTGCGTCGCCTTCGTCGTACGCGTGGCCCGGTCAGGCCGGCGTACGGCGCTGGGCCGGAATCACCGGTGACAACGGTGAGCTGCTGAGTGTCGCGGCGGATGCCTGGAGCGCGCCGGAAGTCGGCTTCCTGGCCGGCGTCGCGACGAATCCGGTTGCCCGGGGCAAGGGATTGTCGCGGCAGGTGTGTGGCTTCGTCACCGCCGAGTTGGTGAAGCGCCACGGGCGGGCCGCGTTGATGGTGGATGGTGACAACGCGGCCGCGATCGCGGTGTACGAGCGGTTGGGGTACACGTACCGAGAGGTTGCCGCCGCCGGCCTGCGGTAGCTACCGGGTCGGAGTCGAGCTGGGCCTGACCGTGGACGAGCTCGGCAGCGGCGTCGGCCGACCGGCGCTGGGCCTCACGGCGGTGGGCTTGAGCGCGGTAGGTGGGGCGAACGGAGCCTTGGTGCTGTCCTTGCAGTTGTCCGGCCCCGCGTACCCGCCCGAATCCGGCATCACCACCGCCTGCGGGAACACGTTGCCGGTCTCCCGCCGTCCCGACCCGAACGCGTTCGCGCAGTTCTGCAGATCCAGGTCGATCGGGTTCCCGTCCTGGTCGTACAACCGGACCGACACTTGCTTGCCCTGGGCATCGAACGGGTAGATGTTGCTGATCGTGACCCCGTTCAGCATCAGCCCGTCCACGGACTGCGCCCGCCCGGTTGTGGCCGGATGGCCGCGGAAGTCGTTGTAGTTCTTCAGGAATCCGAACGACGCGCCCGAGTACGCCGCCGCGAGGAACGACGGCACCGCGATCGCCGCGGCCACGTTCAGCGGCACCACGTACCAGAGCCAGCGGCGGTCCTGCTGGGTCTTGCGGCCGATCCAGATCGACACCGCGGCGCCGGCGATCGCGCCGACCACGGTGACCGAGTTGGCGCCGAACAGCGCGAAGAACCCGCCCGCGCCGATCACGCCGCGGGTCACCCACCAGACCGGCTGGCCGATCGTCACCAGTTCGTGCCGGATGTGCGGTGGGATCTGGTCGATCCAGCCGCGTACGGAGGTCGCGCCGCGTGCACCCTGCGGTGTGTCCAGCACGATCCGCGGGTCATTGCCCTGCAAGGCCTGTACGCCAAGGAATGCGGCACCGAACAGTACGCCGAGCCCGAGTACGCCGAAGAACGCGGTCTCGTTCCGCGACCAGGCGAAGATCGCGACCGCGATGAAGAACGGCCCGACCGTACCGGCGACCGCGCCCCAGCGCAGCGCGTTCCAGCCGGCGCTCAACTGGCTCTGGCTGATGGCCGGCGAGCGCGGCGGGTACCCGGCGGAGGTGCGCAGCTCATTGGCGTACTGGCGTGGTGTGCCGAGACGTTGCTGCAGATCCGCGAGCGTCGGCTCCGCGCCGAACTCGGCCGCCACCTCGGTGAGATGACCGCTGACGTCCTGCACCACGTCCTCGAGCTCACCGGCGGGCAGGTCGCTCAGCTCGGCGCGTACCTGGGCCAAGTAGACGGCGCCCGCGCCAGTCAGAGTGCTGTTCACGCAGCCTCCTTCGCCAGCAACAGCGCGGACATCGAGCCGGCGAAGTGGTTCCACATCTGAGTGGACCGCGCCAGCAACTCACGCCCGTCCTGGTTCAGCCCGTAGTACTTCCGGTGCGGCCCTTCTTCACTGGGTTGCATGTACGAGGTCAGTGCCCCGGCCGCGTACAACCGGCGCAACGTCCCGTACACCGACGCATCCGCGACATCCTCCAACCCAGCCGCCCGCAACCGCCGCAGCACGTCGTACCCATACCCGTCCCCATCCCGCAGCACGGCCAGCACCGCCAAATCCAACACACCCTTGAGCAACTGACTCGTCTCCACCACCCACCACCTCCCCGCCGCACACTACTCCACAATGCGGAGTACCACGTTGTCCATGAACGGAGACACAAGTTCATTGTCTTCGAACGAAGACAATGAAATAATGTCCACGAACGTAGACAAAGAGACGGGTGCCATGGACGAGATCGTCATTGGTGATTGGTCGAAGCTCGGATCGACAGTCCGGGCGCAGCGGCTACGGCTCGAGTTCAGCCAGGCCGAGGCTGCCGCGCGTGCGCAGGTCTCCCGCTCCTGGCTGGCAAAGGTGGAGAACGGGCACCGCGGCGTGGAGCTGGAACAGCTGATGCGGCTGCTGGCCGCGCTGGGGCTGACCATGATCCTCCGCGCTTCGGAGCAACCCGAAGCGGACCAGCAGCTGACCGGCCACCGCCTCCGCCGCGCCGCGGATCGGCGCCGGGCCTGGTACGGCGACGAGGAGCCGTCCGGCAATGACTGAGCGACTCGCGGTTGTGCTGTACGACGAGGTCGCCGGCCACCTGGAACGTGCCGGCGCGGACGTGATGCCGACGTTCACGTACGCCGACGACTACGTCCGGTCCGGAACCATCCCCTTGTCGCTGCGACTGCCGATCGGAGCGCGTACGTACCCGGCCGGCCGAGTCGAACCGTACCTTCGCGGCCTGCTGCCGGAGAATCCGCAGACACTGGGCCAGTGGGCCGATCGGCTGAACACGACAGCGGACGACATCTTCGGAATCCTCGCCGAAATGGGCTGGGACTGTCCTGGCGCGGTTCAGTTCTGCGCGCCGGAGCGGCTGGAGGAACTACGGAACCGAGGGTCTGAAACCCATCCCGTCGGGGAGTCGGAGATCGCCGAGCGGTTGCGGCGGTTGGTGGATCAGCCCGCGACCTGGTCGATGCCCGCCGAACACTGGTCCCTCGGTGGTCAGCAGGAGAAGGTCGCGCTGACTTCGATCGACGGGCAGTGGTACGAGGCGCGCGGCTCGGCCGCGACGACGCACATCGTCAAGCCGGGTATCAAGGCGCTTCTGCACCAGGTGCTGATCGAGCACGTCACGATGGCCGCGGCCGGGAAGCTCGCGGTCGATGTCGCGCCCAGCTCGATGCTGCGATTCGAAGATCAGTGGGCGATCGTGGTCGAGCGGTTCGACCGGGTGGTGGACGGCGCGGCGATCAGGCGGATTCATCAAGAGGACTTCTGCCAGGCGCTGGGCCGGTTGCCGGCCGTGAAGTACGAGAGCAGAGGAGGGCCTCGGCTGTCCGACCTGGCCGCGCTGGTCCGGCGGCAGTTGACGGAACCTGAGGACGATCTGCTGGCGTTGGCGGACTTCGCCGCCGTCAATCTCGTCGCCGGCGCACCGGACGGTCACTCGAAGAACATCTCGCTGCTTCTGGATCCGGCCGGCTCGCGGTGGATCGCGCCGCTGTACGACCTCGCCACCGGTCTGTCGTACGACAGCAACCGGGTGGATCGATCAGTGGCACTGTCGATCGGTGGCGAACGGGTCTTCAGCCGGATCAGGCGCAAACAGTGGGAGAAGATGGCGCGGGTGCTCGATCTTCCGGCCGAGCTGTTGATCGGCCGGGTTCGCGCGCTAGCCGAGCGCTATCCCGATGCGTTCGAGACGTCCCTCACCGCGGTTGCAGAAGTGCCCGGCGCCGACCAGGTTGCCGACCGCACCCTTCCGCAACTCCGCACCCACTGCAAGAGCGTCCTGCGACAGCTGCACTAGAGCTCCGCGTCGGGGCGATCCCTGGCGTCAGTTCTTTGGATCGTGGAGGTTGGGGCGTTGGGTGGGGGTGGTGATGTCTACGTCGATGGGGGTGAGTTTGGTTGGGGCGGTGAGTTTGCCGGTGGTGACGGGGATGTTGAGTTTGCTGGCGGCTACGTCGATGTCGACGGTGGCGCCGGTGTCGTTGGGGGTGGTCCACTCGGGGTCGGAGAGGGTGATCGCGAGGCCTACTACGCGGCCCTTGGGGATGACCTCGTCCTGGGCGCGGAGCGGGACGGTGACGGTGGTCCACTTGCCGCGGGTGAGGGGAGTCGGCTTGGACAGGGACTTGCTGTGCGCGGCGTCGATCCAGCCGCGGCTGATGATGCCGTGGTCGCTCTGGGTCGTGAGCTTGTCGACGGTGTAGTAGCAGCTGTCGTCGTAGTCGGTGCTCGAGCCTTCGCAGGTGCTGTTGCTGGTACGCCGGATGCCCGAGTACCGTTCCGCGTCGCCGTACTCGATCAGGCGCGCGGTCACCGGCGTGGTCGCGGAGTCGGACTTCAAGCGGAGTGTCACCGACGGCGTACCGCTCACGCGCAGCGGCGTGGTCAGCGGTGCGGACAGGAACATCTGCCGGCCGGCGATCACCTCGGTCGGGTCCGCGACGATGTCGTCCTCGGTCAGCTCGGGATCGTCGGTGATCGTCACCGAACCCTTGCCCGCGGCACCTATTTTCCCAGCCGACAACGGCACCTGCACGGGACGGTTCACGGCCGGCCAGGTCTTGTAGTTCTGCCACACGTCGGGCGAAGTCTCGATCGAGACCGCGGGCTCTTTCATCACGCCGTTCTGCAGACCCTGCAGCCAGTAGTCGAACCACTTGTGCAGCTCGTCCACCCACGCGTCCCGCCGGAACTCGAACGGGTCCACGTGGTCCTCGAGCCCGAGCCACAGCTTCCGCGGCACGTTGTTGCGGGACAGCGCGGACCACCACTGCGAGAAGTGATTGGTCTGTACGTTGTAATCGCTCAGCCCGTGCGTCATGAAGACGGACGCCTTCACCTTCGACGCGTTCTTGGTGTAGTCACGCTCCGCCCAGAACGACGTGTAGTCACCGGTCTCGTCGTCGTCGCTGTCACCGAGTTGGCCGCGTACGTCGTCGCAGGCCGCGCTTTGATGGCCGACGTACCCGCCCAGCCAGGGCATGTAGTCGTCCGAGTACGGGACGCCGCCGGAGCGGGTGTAGTCGTACCAGGAAGAGATCGCCGAAATCGGCACGATCGTCTTCAGGCCTTGCACCCCGGTCGCCGCGACACCGTTCGCGAGCGTGCCGTCGTACGACTTGCCGATCATGCCCACGGAGCCGGTCGTCCAGGTCGCTTTCACCGGCCGCCCGTCGGCGGTGTGCGCGGTGTTGCGGCCGTTCAGCCAGTCGATCACGTCCACGACGGACTGGATCTCGTCCGGGCCGCCGACATCGCCGCAGCCGGTGGACCGCCCGGTACCGAGCACGTCGACGCCGACCATCGCGTACCCGCGCGGTACGAAGTAGTTGTCGTAGTACAGCGGCATCTTCCGGATGTCGCCGTCGCTGTCGTACGTCTTCTTCTCGTTCTCGTTGCCGCGTCCGCAGCAGGAGTAGTACGGCGAGGCGTCCATGATGACCGGGATCTTCACACCGGTGAGCGCGGTTTCACTCGGCCGGACGATGTCCACGGCGATGACGTCGTTCTTGCCGTCGGAGTCGGTGTCGAGGTCGGTGTCGACGTACACCGACTCGCGGATCGCGTTGGCGTAGTCGTAGACCGGCTGCGTGCTCTTGGTCTTGGTGTCGACATACTGCGGCGCGCTGGGCGCGGCCGCTTTGACGCCCGGCGCGTCGGGCACGTCCGGGATCGGCGCAGCCACTGCCGGACCGGTCACGGTCGCGAGGCTGAGCACGGCGGACGAGACCAGGATCGTCACCCTGGCGCGGACGGTCGTCATGGCTGGGAAGGCTAGTCACTCCGGGGCCGCAAAGCCAGGTTCTGCCGAGATTGGCAGCGACCTGCCCGATACTCAGCGTGATACCGGCGTGATCGCGGCGTGATTCGGTAGGGTGACCGCCACCGCCCACCGGGGGGACGCACGAAAGGGTAGGCCAATGAATCTGCGAGCACCAGTGACGTTGCTGGACGTCGCGCAGCGGGCGGGAGTGTCGGTCGCGACCGCCTCCCGGGTGCTGAACGGCGGCGATCGGGTCCCACGTCCCGAGCTGCAGGAACGGGTCAAGGCCGCGGCCGACGAGCTCGGCTACACGCCGAACGCGCAGGCACAGGCGCTGGCCAAGTCGTCGACGAACGTGGTCGGCATCCTGGTCCACGACATCGAGGATCCGTACTTCGCGGCGATCGCGAACGGCGTGATGCGCGCCGCCGACGAACGCAACCTGCTGGTGATGATGGCCAGTACGTTCCGTGACTCCGATCGTGAGATTGCTTACCTGTCGTCCTTGCGGGCACAGCGGGCCCGGGCCGCGGTGATGATCGGCAGCCGCCGGACCGACCAGGAGAGTCTGTCCCGGACGGCGGCCGAGGTGGAGAGCTTCCTCAACTCCGGCGCGGGTCTTGCGTTGGTCAGCCAGTCCGGGATGCCGGCGCACACGGTCGAGCCGGACAACCGGGCGGGCTCGGCGGATCTGGCCCGCGCGCTGGCCGGGCTCGGTTGGCGGAAGTTCGCCGTGCTGGGTGGTCCGGAGAGCCTCGCCACCGCGCGGGATCGGCGCGACGGTTTCGTCGCCGGGCTGGCCGAGTCGGGTCTGCAGCCGGTCGCGGTCGAGGCCGGTGACTTCACCCGCGACGGTGGGTACGCGGCGGCTGAGCAACTGCTCGACCGGCGCATCGAGCTGGACTGTGTGTTCGCGGTCAACGATGTGATGGCGGTTGGTGCGATGTCCGCACTGCGCGCGCGGGGCGTCGACGTACCGGGCAAGCTCGGTGTGGCCGGATTCGACGACATCGCCACCTTGCGGGACGTGTGGCCCGGGCTGACGACCGTACGGCTGCCGCTGGAGCAGATGGGCCGGCGCGCGCTGGAGCTGGCGGTCGAGGGCGGCGAGGCGACGACCGAGACGTTCAAGGCGGAGGTTGTGCTGCGGGAGAGCACCGCACGGAGCTGACGTAGGTGGGCTGAAATATGCTGCCTGGGTGACTGTTTCCGAGATCTTCGACCCGTCGGCCTGGAAGCAGGTGGACGGCTTCGAGCTGACCGACATCACCTACCACCGTGCGGTCGACGCCGGCGTCGTGCGCATCGCCTTCAACCGGCCCGAGGTACGCAACGCGTTCCGGCCGCAGACGGTCGACGAGCTGTACCGCGTCCTCGACCACGCCCGCATGTCGAGTGATGTCGGGTGCGTGCTGCTCACCGGCAACGGCCCGTCGCCGAAGGACGGCGGCTGGGCGTTCTGCTCAGGTGGCGATCAGCGGATTCGCGGCAAGGACGGTTACAAGTACGCCGAGGGGACGACGGCTGACACGATCGACCCGGCGCGCGCGGGCCGGCTGCACATTCTCGAGGTGCAGCGGCTGATCCGCTTCATGCCGAAGGTGGTGATCTGTGTCGTTCCGGGCTGGGCCGCGGGTGGCGGGCACAGTCTGCACGTGGTCGCGGACCTGACGCTGGCGTCGGCGGAGCACGCGCGGTTCAAGCAGACCGATGCGGACGTGGCGTCGTTCGACGGTGGGTTCGGCTCGGCGTACCTGGCCCGGCAGGTCGGGCAGAAGTTCGCCCGGGAGATCTTCTTCCTCGGCGACGAGTACACCGCCGAGGATGCGTGCCGGATGGGCATGGTGAACAAGGTCGTACCGCATGCCGAGCTGGAGACGGTGGCGCTGGAGTGGGGCAAGAAGATCTGCGCGAAGTCGCCGACCGCGCAGCGGATGCTCAAGTACGCGTTCAATCTGATCGACGACGGTCTGGTCGGGCAGCAGCTGTTCGCGGGTGAGGCGACCCGGCTGGCGTACGGCACCGACGAGGCCGCCGAAGGCCGGGATTCGTTCCTGCAAAAGCGTCCGGCCGATTGGTCACCGTACCCGTACGCGTTCTAGATGCCTTGGGCAACTTGTTTCAAGGGACGGCTCTGGCTCGCTCTTAACATCATTCCCCGGTGTCTTCACAGAAAACATCGTTCGAACTGGTGACAGTTCGCGGTAAATCACTTACCGTCTGAAAGCATGGACAAACTCTCCCGTCGCGGGTTGCTGACGGGTGCCGGGGCAGTTGTTGCCGCCGGCACCTTCGGGCTGCCCACGGCCACCGCCCGGACCCTGTCCCTACCCACTTCCAAGCGCTTCAAGATGAGCGCGACCACCAACGAGTTCTTTCGCAGCAAGCCGTTGCACGACGCGACCGTGATGCAGTCGTTCGCGTTCGACACGCCCAACAACCGGCTGTTCGCCGCGCAGGTCCGCGGCGGCAGCGTGAGCAACGGTGGCGACCTGACGCTGACCCGGCTCGATTTCTCCGGCAACGAGCTCGGGTACATGTACCTGACCGGCTTCGGTCATGCCGTCTCGATCGGAGCCGAAGCATCCGGCAGTACGACGTACATCTGGACCGAGACCGACGTCGACACCTCGAACGGACGCGGTCGCCAGATCTGCCGATTCCCTTGGCAGAGCGGGAAAACGCTGACGTCGTCGGCGGTGACGAAGTGGAAGCCGGTCTCGAACGGAACGGTCTTCACCCCGGCGACCGATCAGCGCTTCGGCCGGCTCGGCGTACGTTATGCGCTCTCGGACGGGATGCACATCAACGTGTACTCGTTGGCTGCCGCGCGGGCCGGTGATTTCTCCACGGTGCTGGCGTCCTTCAAGCAGCCCGCGCTCACACCGGAGATCGACTTCCAGGGCTGGACGTTGTACGGGTCGTACGCGTACTTCTGGGAAGGCGAGGCGTACCCGGGTGAGCCCGACGAGACCAAGGCGAACTCGAAGCTGTGGTGCTACGACATCAATGCCGGTGAGATCGTCGACTCGTTCCTGACGCTGGCCGGGAAGAGCCTGACGTACCGCGAAGCGGAAGGCATGGCGGTCTACGGCTCCACGGACGCGACCGCCCGCCTGTACTTCGGCTTCGCCTCCGGCCTCACCGGCGCCCGCCGAGCCAACCTCTTCTACCGCAACACGCTGGTTTAAAGCGTTACTGGGCGACGCCGTATAGACGATCACCTGCGTCGCCCAGGCCCGGCACGATGTAGCCCTTCTCATTGAGGTGGGAGTCCATCGCGGCGATCACCAGGTTGCACGGCACGTCCAGGTCGGTCAGTTCGCGTTCGACCCGCTGGACGCCCTCGGGGGCAGCCAGCAGACAGATCGCGGTGATGTGGTCGGCGCCGCGGTCGACCAGGAACTGGATCGCCGCCGCCAGCGTTCCGCCGGTGGCCAGCATCGGGTCTAGTACGTAGCACTGGCGTCCGGACAGGTCCTCCGGCAACCGCTCGGCGTACGTCGACGCGGTCAAGGTCTCCTCGTTCCGGATCATGCCGAGGAACCCGACCTCGGCGGTCGGCAGCAACCGGGTCATCCCCTCCAGCATGCCGAGCCCGGCGCGCAGGATGGGTACCACGAGCGGCTTCGGGGAGGTCAGCTTGACGCCCTGGGCGGCCGCGACCGGGGTCTGGACGGTGACCGGACCGGTCCGGACGTCGCGGGTCGCCTCGTAGGCGAGCAGCGTGACGAGTTCCTCGGTCAGCCGCCGGAACGTGGGTGAGTCCGTGTGCTCGTCGCGTAGCGCGGTGAGCTTGTGAGCGACGAGCGGGTGGTCCACGACGAGGATCTGCATAAGCCCGAACGGTACCGTCGGCGATTCGCGACCGGAAACAGCGCTCGCTGCCAGACTTGAAGCTGCACCGGAATCTGCCCTGACCTCGCCCCCCAGGGAGTACGCCGATGGCCGAGAAGAGCCCTGAGCAGCTGGACCGCTTGCGCCGCCGTGCCGCGTTCCTGCGCGAGCGCGACGAGGCCCGCGCCCTCCGGGACCGGATCGCACCCCGCCGCGCCCGGGTCCGCCAGCTCCGCGAGGCAATGCGCCGAGCCACCTTCCACCACTGACCCCGGCCGCCCCCACACTCCCCAAACCGGTTTGGGGCACCTAACGGTCCATTCCGGGGGTACAACGCTCCCCGCTCCACGTGCACACCCGCCCCAAACCGGTTTGGGGCACCTGACGGTCCATTCCGGGGGTACAACCTTCCCCGCTCCACGTGCGCACCCGCCCCAAACCGGTTTGGGGCACCCAGCGGTTCATTCCGGGGGTACAACTTTCCCCGCTGCACGTACACAGCGACCCCAAACCGGTTTGGGGTGGCTGATACCCCGTCGCGGCGCGTGCGCCTGCGAGGGCGGCGAGATGCAATTGTGATGGCCTGGCGATCCGGAAGCTCCCGTGGATCGCCGGAGTCTGGGACGATGAGGCCGTGTCTGATGCCTTGGCTGGGACCACTGACCTCGACTTCGCGGTCGCCGCGTACACCGAGGACGGGAACTGGACGGTGACTCCACTCGTGCTCCGCGGCGAGCCCGACCTCTCCACACTGGTGTCGGCGCTGCGCCGGTACCCGGGCGAGGGCGGCGTCCTCGGGATGGTGTCCGTGGACGAGGACTTCTTCGTCCTGGTCCGGGTGCTCGGCGGGCGGGCTCGGCTGCTGATCTCCGATGTCACCGCGGCGACCGAATGGCCGCTGGCCCGGCAGATCGTGGACGAGCTGGACATTCCGCTGGCCGATGACGACGACGAGCAGGTCCCGGCCGGCGACCTGACGATCATCGCCGACCTGGGCATGAACGCGATGGACCTCGGCGCGCTCTGTGACGACGTCGACCTGCTCCCGGAGGAGATGCTCGAGGAGATCGCCGAGGAGCTCGGGTTTGGCAACCAGTTCCACGACGCGCTCGAAGCCCTTGGCTAGCCCGCTGCTGCGGCGCGAGTGGTCGCGGTTGATGGCGCTGGCCCTGGAGGAGGGCGAGCTGGCGCTGCCGGACGTACCGATCGGGGCGCTGGTGGTGACCGAGGACGGCGAGATCATCGGCCGCGGTCACAACGAGCGCGAGGCGACCGGCGACCCGACCGCGCACGCGGAGGTGCTGGCGATCCGGGCGGCGGCCGAGCACGTCGGTGAGTGGCGGCTGACCGGCTGCACGCTGGTGGTCACGCTGGAGCCGTGCACGATGTGCGCCGGGGCGATCGTGCTGTCCCGGCTGGACCGGCTGGTGTTCGGCGCGTACGACGAGAAGGCCGGCGCGGTCGGATCGCTCTGGGACGTCGTCCGGGACCGCCGGCTGAACCATCGGCCCGAGGTGGTGGGTGGGGTGCTGGCCGACGAAGCGGGTGCCAGGCTGCGCGATTTCTTCATCGGCCACAGATCTTGATAGTGTCCTCGGCGGTGGCGTGTCCGAGCGGCCGAAGGAGCGCGCCTCGAAAGCGCGTGACGGGCAACCCCCGTCCGAGGGTTCAAATCCCTCCGCCACCGCCATGCGGTTGGATGGTTCCGCACGAAGTGTGGGACCATCCAACCGCATATCAAGTGCTGTGGGATTTGGGAGGAGCCTGCGACGGTTCCCTCCGCCACCGCCAACCGCCTCTTGGGGCGGCAGATAGCCGGAGACCCTGATGCTGTGTGATGCGTCAGGGTTTTCGTCTCTCTGGACCTGACTCGGGACCTGACGCTCGACGAGAGGCCCCCATGGACGTTGCCGAGCTCGACCGGATTCTGCTGGCCGGTGCGGCGATCCTGCTGGTCGCCGTGGTGGCCGTGCGGTTGTCAGGCCGGATCGGGCTCCCGTCGCTGCTGATCTACCTCGGGATGGGCCTGCTGCTCGGCGAGTCCGGCCCCGGTCACATCGACTTCGAGAACGCCCAGCTCGCGCACGCCCTCGGGTTCGCCGCCCTGGTGGTGATCCTGACCGAGGGCGGTCTGACCACCCGGTGGAACGAAGTACGCCCGGTGATGCCGCTCGGGCTGGTGCTGGCCACGCTCGGCGTCGCGGTCAGCGTCGGCGTGGTCGCCTGTGTGGCGCATTTCGTCCTCGGACTCAACTGGCAGCTGTCCGTGCTGCTCGGCGCGATCACCTCGCCCACGGACGCGGCGGCGGTGTTCTCCGTCCTCCGAAAAGTGCCGATCCGGCCGCGCCTTCGCGGTGCGCTGGAGGCTGAGTCCGGGCTGAACGACGCTCCGACCGTGTTGCTCGTCACACTCGTCAGCACGGGCGAGGTCGGCGAAAAGGGCCTCCTGGCGTTCAGCGGCCTGGTCTTGTACGAGCTGGTGGTCGGCGCGCTTTTCGGTCTGGCCGTCGGCTGGGTCAGCGTCCGCCTGATCCGCCGGATGGCGCTCGGTTCGGCCGGCCTCTACCCGTTGACGGTGCTCTCGGTGGCCTTCATCTCGTACGCCGGTGGTTCCGTCCTGCTGCATGTGTCCGGGTTCGCGTCGGTGTACGTGACCTCGCTCGTACTCGGCCGGGCCGAGCTGCCGCACCGGATGGCGACCCGGTCGTTCGTCGACGGGATCGCCTGGCTGGCGCAGATCGGGCTGTTCGTGATGCTCGGCCTGCTGGCGTCGCCGGGGCGTTTCGTACTGAACGATGTGGTCGTCGCGTTGGTGATCGGCGTGTCGGTGACCGTGGTCGGGCGGTTCGCGTCGGTGGCGGTCTCGGCCACCCCGTTCCGGTTGCCGTGGCGCGAACAGACCTTCATCGCCTGGGCCGGGCTGCGCGGTGCGGTACCGATCGTGCTGGCGACGATCCCGCTGGCCGAGGGCGTACCGCATGCGGACCGGATCTTCGACGTGGTGTTCGTGCTCGTACTGGTGTTCACACTGCTCCAGGGTCCGTCACTGCCCTGGCTGGCGGCCCGGCTGAAAGTACTGGACGAGAACGCGGCGCACGAAGTGGACATCGACGTGGCGCCGCTGGAGTCGCTCGGCGCGGACATGCTCCAGGTGTATGTCCCGAGTGAGTCCAAGCTGGCCGGGGTGGAGATCGGTGAGCTCAGGCTCCCGCCGGGCGTGTCGGTGTCGTTGGTGATCCGCAACAAGCAGACCTTCGTACCCGACCGGCGGACTGTCCTTCGGGCCGCCGACTCATTGCTGGTGGTCGCGCCAAGCCCGGTCCGCGAGCAGACCGTACGCCGCCTGCGCGCCGTGTCCCGGGCCGGTCGCCTGGCCGGATGGTTCGGCGAGCGCGGCCGGGAACAGCACTAGGAGTACGGGGGGGGGCTCAGTTCGGGTTCTGGCCGGAGGGGATCGGCTGCGGGGTGCGGATCACGGGCAGGCAGACCTCAGTGCCGGCCGGGACCGAGACCGATGGGCTGCCCTTCAGCTTGACCGAGCCGAAGCCGGCGCCGATCACCAGGTCGACGGTGTGGTCGGTGCGGCCGTCGGCGACCATCACTGCCTTCTGGTTCAGCTGGCCGGCGATCAGCAGCATCTCGGGCGCGTTCGCGCTGGCGCCGCGCAGCGACACCACGTCGACCTTGTCGCCCTTGGGCTCGTTCGAGATCTTGTTGATGTTGAACCCGCGCTTCTTCAGCGCCTCCGCGACCCGGCCGGCCGATCCGGCCCGGGCGCCGCCGTTGTACACGTTCAGCACCACCTGCTTGGGCACCAGGCGGTTGTTCGGCAGCTTCTGCGCGACGCAGGTCGGGTCGGCGCTGCTGCTGATCGCCTTCCAGCCCCACCAGCCGCCACCGGCCAGGATGCCGAGCAGGATCACCATCGTGATCGGCGTACGCCACCGGGCCCGCGAGTGCGGCCTCGGTTGCGGATGGATCGCTGTCATCTGCTCCACCCCCCGTGAGCGGCAGCCATTGTCAGTCCACTACCAGGACCCGGGCATGCAGAACCTGACGCTGCTGCAGGGCGGCGCGGAGCGCGCGGTGCAGCCCGTCCTCGAGGTACATGTCGCCCTTCCACTCCACTACATGCGCGAACAGGTCGCCGTAGAAGGTCGAGTCCTCGTCCAGCAGCGCGTTCAGGTCCAGGGTGCCCTTGGTCGTGACGAGCTCGTCCAGCCGCACCTGCCTCGGCGGCAGCGAAGACCAGTCCTTCGGCCGCAGCCCGTGGTCCGGGTACGGCTTGTCGTCCCCGACACGCTTGAAGATCACCCCCCGAAGTCTAGCGGGGTTCCAGGTCGTGTGAGAGGTCATCAATGTCACCGGAATAGTCCGGTGACCTGAAGCAACCTTTCGGCGCCGTCAGGCGTCGTCCACCGGCCCCGGAGGACTAGCATTCCGACGGGTAGATCAGGCACGAAATCAGGCACCGAAATCAGGCACTAGTCAGGCAACCGGGGAAGGCACGCTAAGATGGCCGAGAAAGCCGACGTGGTGGAGACCGTCAAGCAGGGGTACGCGTTCGATGGGGCGGCGCTCGAGCTGGGCGCGCTGCTGGTCGACGGCACCCCGAAACCGGAGGCGGCGGTCCGGATCCCGCTCGGGATGATGAACCGGCACGGCCTGGTCGCGGGCGCCACCGGTACCGGTAAGACGAAGACGCTGCAGCTGATGGCCGAGCAGCTCTCCGCGGCCGGCGTCGCGGTCTTCGCGGCCGATGTGAAGGGCGACCTGTCCGGGATCTCCCAGCCGGGCGCGGGCGGCGACAAGCTGCTGGCCCGGACCAAGGCGATCGGCCAGGACTGGACCGCGACCGGGTTCCCGACCGAGTTCTACGCGCTTGGCGGGCAGGGCACGGGCATCCCGATCCGGGCCACGATCACCTCGTTCGGGCCGGTGCTGCTGTCCAAGGTGCTCGGGCTGAACGACGTACAGGAATCGTCCCTTGGGCTGATTTTCCATTACGCCGACAAGGCCGGGCTGACGCTGCTGGACCTGAAGGACCTGCGCGCGGTCATTCAGCACCTGACCTCGGACGAGGGCAAGGCGGACCTGAAGGACCTCGGCGGACTGTCCGCGGCCACCGCTGGCGTGATCCTGCGGGCGCTGATCGGGTTCGCCGACCAGGGCGCCGAGGCGTTCTTCGGCGAGCCGGAGTTCGACACCGCCGATCTGCTGCAGCAGCGCGACGGCAAGGGCGTCATCTCGCTGCTCGAGCTGCCCAACCTGCAGGACCGGCCGGCGCTGTTCTCCACCTTCCTGATGTGGCTGCTCGCGGACCTGTTCCACGACCTGCCCGAGGTCGGCGACGTGGACAAGCCGAAGCTGGTGTTCTTCTTCGACGAGGCGCACCTGTTGTTCAACGACGCGTCGAAGGCGTTCCTGGACTCGATCGCGCAGACCGTGCGCCTGATCCGGTCGAAGGGCGTTGGCGTCTTCTTCGTCACCCAGACCCCGAAGGACGTACCGGATGCCGTCCTGGCGCAGCTCGGTTCACGCGTACAGCACCAGCTCCGGGCGCATACGCCGAACGACGCGAAGGCGCTGAAGGCGACGGTGTCGACCTTCCCGAGTTCGTCGTACGACCTCGGTGAGGTGCTGACCCAGCTCGGGATCGGCGAGGCGATCGTGACCGTGATGAACGAGTCGGGCGCGCCGACGCCGGTCGCCTGGACCCGGCTGCGGGCGCCGCAGTCGCTGATGGCGCCGGCCAGCGCGGAGCAGCTGACCGCGACGGTGCAGGCGTCGCCGAACAATGCGAAGTACTCCGAGACAGTGGATCGCGAGTCGGCGTACGAGATCCTGGCCGCGAAGGTGCAGGCCGGGGCCGAGCAGGCGGCGGCCGAGGAACAGGCCAAGCCGGAGCCGGAGTCGCGGCCGCGGGCGCAGAAGCCGGAGAAGACGATGGTCGAGCAGGTGATCGGGTCGACCGCGTTCAAGCAGTTCGCCCGGACGGCCGGCCGGGAGATCGTCCGCGGGCTGTTCGGCGCGGCGCGCCGGAAGTAGGCCTGGACGCGGGTTTTTCCTGCGCTGCAAGGGAAAACCCGCACTGATAGTTGATCAAACGACTGAATGCGGAAGGATTGTCGATCGTTTCCAAGTCGTCATCCACAGCCGCGCCGTCGCGGATTGGGACCTGACGCTCACTCGTCGTACCGTGTGAGGTAATGGTTGCGCAGAGTAGGCGAGCGGTACGATCCTGGGCGCTCTGGACCCTGACGGTCCCGGCGTTCGCCCTCGTCGTGCTCGTCGACCTCGGCGCCATCGGGTACGCCGTGCACGCCTTCGCCGGCCGGCCGGACTGGCGCGGGCTGGATGTGGTCATCGCGCTGACCGTGTCGGCGCTGATTTCGGTCGAGGGCGCCCGCCGGGTGGAGAGCCGGCGGCGCCGCGGCGGTGCGCTGCACAAAGATCTGGCGCCCGCCTGGATGATCGCGGCGGCGGTGATCCTGCATCCGGCGCTGGCGATCCTGGTCGCGCTGCTGCTGCGGATCTGGTGGCGGATCCGGGCCGGAAAGTGCATTCCGTATCGCTGGGCGTTCTCCACCGCCGTACACGTCCTCGCGGTGGGCGCGGCGCATGCGGTGTTCGTTTCGGCTCGGCATCTCACCGGTGACAGTGGGCTCGGGCTGGTCGTGTCGATGATCGGTGGCGCGGCCGCGTACGTGGTGACGGACACCTTGCTGTGCGGGCTGGCGATTTCGCTGATCGTGCCGGGGAGCAGCCGGCAGGAGACGGTCGGCGGACGGGACGACGTGTGCATCGACGCGACCGCCGCCACCTTCGGTGTGCTGCTCGGAGGCGCTTGCCTGATCAGTCCGTGGTTCGCGTTCGTGGCGATCCCGGTCACGCTGACCGCGCAGCGTGCGTTGCTGCTCGGGCAGCTCGAGACCGAGGCGCAGACCGACCCGAAGACCAGCCTGACCCGGGTCGACTGGTGGCGCCGGCGGACCGATCAGATGCTGCGGACGTCGCGGAACCAGCGCGAACCGATGGCGGTCCTGCTGATCGACATCGACCACTTCAAGCTGGTCAACGACCGGCACGGCCACCTGGTCGGCGACGAGGCACTGCGCGCGGTCGCGACGATCCTGCGCAGCGCGATCCGGGTGAAGGACGTGATCGGGCGGTTCGGTGGTGAGGAGTTCGTGATCGCGCTTCCCGACACCGGGATCGACGAGGCGACCGTCACCGCGGACCGCCTCCGGAACGCCGTCGCCGCGAGCCCGCTGGCCGCGATGTGCGCCGGTGTACTCGACGATCCCGATCTGGATCCGGACACGTTCCACCTGACCGTCAGCATCGGCGTCGCCGTGTACCCGGGCGACGGCGGCACCGTCGACGACCTCCTGCTCCGCGCCGACCGAGCCATGTACGCCGCCAAATCCGCCGGCCGAAACCGAGTCCGCCTAGCCGCCGACACCGTCCCCGCCGGCCCCCTGGCCCCGCTGAGCCCGCACCCGATCCACCGCCCAACCCTCCCCGGCCCAGTCGGCGGCGCCGCCACCCACTCTGCGACGGTCGCCAGGCCCTCCGCCGACGCCACCGCCACGCACCACTCCGCGACCGCTGCCAGGCCGGCGACCAACCGCGCGACAACCCCAGCCACCACCCCGGCCGCGCATCCCACCGACCGCCCGCTCACCTCGGGCGTCACCCCCACCGACCGCCCCTGACCAAGCACCATCGGGGACCCGCATCGCCTCGACCGGGTCCGCATGTTCGGCAGCTCGACAGTACGTATACGCCCACTGCGCCTTCCTCGAACCGCACGCCCGCGTGCGGACGCGGGCAGTGGAGGTATACGTACTGTCGAGCTGCCGCACTCTCAGTTGTTGGGTGTGGAGAACCTTTTGGGGGTGGGCGGCGTCTTCAGGTGTGGGGCCAGCAGGAACGGAGTGCAGATGCCGGGTACGGGGAGTCGTGACGACGACTTCACGGGTTTTGTCCTGGCCAGGTCCGCCCGCTTGGTGCACTTCGCGCGGATGCTCTGCGGCGACCTCGAACTCGCCGAGGACCTGGTTCAGAACGCACTCGAGAAGGCGTACCTGCGCTGGGATCGGATCGAACTGGCCGATCCGTTCGCGTACGTACGCCAGGCTGTGGTCAACCAGCACCTCTCGTGGTTGCGGCGCCGGCCGTGGCGTGAGCGCCCGAGCGGGCACGCGTCCGAGATCGAGTTGTTCGTAGACCCGGTTGAACCTGACCAGGCAGGGACTGTTCATCGTCAGGTGGCAGTGGGCGCCGCGCTGGCCGCACTCAGCCGCCGCGAGCGCGCGGTCGTGGTGCTCCGCTACGTCGAAGACCTGACCGAGCGGGAAACCGCGGCGGTGCTGGGCGTAGCGGTCGGCACCGTGAAGAGCGCCAACGCCCGAGCCCTCGACAAACTCCGAGCAGCCCCCGAACTGACCAGCGTGAGGGGGCACGCATGAACACACCCGAAGAACCCGGTACGCCGCGTGAGCTGCGGCCCGGCGGCGAGGAATGGTCGCGGGATGACGAGCGGCGGGTAGTTGAGGAGGCGTTGCGGGGGGCGTTGGCGCTGGATTATTCGATTGGGGCGCTGGATCCGGCGCGGGTGATTGCTCGGGCGCGTCGCCGGCGGGTGCGTGAGCGGGCGGCGGTGGGTGCTGCTGCTGCGGCGACGGTTGCGGTTGTGATCGGGGGAGTTGTCGGCAGCGGACTGCTCCGCGGCGGGGCGCCTGAGCCCGCGACCCCACCGGGCTACCAGCAGACCCCGAGCTCGCCGTACGCGACTCCCAGCAGCCCGGTTCCATCCGTCACCCCAACCAGCCCGAACCCGCCTTCCATGACGCCAACCCCGACCATGCCGCCGCCCGGCACGACCCAACCGAACCAATCCGCCCAACCGAACAACAGCATCCAACCGAGCAACAGCCCCCAATCGAGCGGCGGCGTGGCACCGAACCCGACCGGTTCACCGACCGAAACCAGCCCGCCGTCGGCACCACCGACCCAGCCGATCAGCCCGACCGGGCAGCCGACCCACGCCGCCCGGTCGACCCCCGCACCCCCGCCGGCCGCGACCCCCACCAGCACCGGCCCGCCAACCTCCGCTCCCTTCCAGAACCCACCGGCCACCCGCACCCCGGCAACCGCCACACCGCCGACCAGCACGCCGGTCTGAAAAGGAGTCGGGCGGGCGCAGAACCTTTTCCCGTACCGGCCGCGTCCTTCAGCCCGACAAGCTCATCGAACAGGTGCGGAGGGCAACGAATGAATCAGGATCACGGGAAGCGGCGGCTGACGCGGATGGTGCTGGCGGGGGTGGCGGTCGCCGCGGTAGGTGGCGTGGTGCTCGCCGGTACGGCGATGGCTCGAAGCAACGGTTCCGACGGCGGACCGGCTGCGACGCCGACCAGCGCGAGCCCGACGCCCACCGATCAAACGCCGACGGTGCAGCCGCCGCCCTCGATGACTCCGGTCCCGTCGCAGTCACCGACGCGGGCGACGCCGACGGAAGCAACGCCCAGCCCGATCAGTACCAGCATCCCGGCCTCCCAGACCCCGCGACCGGTTCCGCCGCCGACCGAACCGCCGTCGGCAACCCCGACCCAACCGTCGACCCGTCCGCCGAGCGCGACGCCGAGTTACCCGCCCACGGCGACCCCGACCTACCCGTCGCGCACGCCGACCGTCTCGCCCAGCTACCCGCCGACGATGACCCCGACCCGCCCGGCGACCGCCTCGCCGTCGGCACCGCCGTCTAAGACGCCGACCGTCGCCCCGCCCGGCAAGTAGGCGGATTTCCAGCCCATCACAACACCGCAGCCGCACCCCACCGAGTACGTCGGTGAGCGTGCGGCTGCGGTACGTGCGGCAATTGCGATGTACTGGAGATTCAGCAGGCGCCGAAGGTGCCGGCCGAGATCCACGCCTTCGCGACGTACATCCCGGCGTTGACCCGGAGCCAGACGTTGCTCGTGCCCTGGGATCCGGTCACGTTCTCACCGGTCGTCTGGCACTCGACGGTGACCTGCGCCGACTTCCCGGCCATACCGACAACCGCGCCGGTCGAGTTGGGCGCATTGCGTACGTTCAGGTAGCCGGACGAAATCGACACGGTGCCGCGACCGCCATCGCCGGTCCACAGGTACGTGACGTCGACCCACGAGTTGTCGGCCAGCTTGAGCGCATCCCAGAAGACACCGTCGGCGAGATCGATCCCGGCGGGGTTGGCGACCGTACGCCCGAACTGATCCTTCTTCCCGTTGTACCCGTCCTGGTACGCGGCTTGTGCTTCGGGCTTGCCCTGCGGAAGGTCCTTCCACATCTCGCGGGTCGCGCTCGGGTTCCAGTAGTCGTCCTTGGTGTTCCACGGTCCGACGTCCCACACCGGTTCGAAGGCGCAGCGCGAGGCAGTACACACCTTGACCGAGTAGGTGCCGGAACCGTTGCCGGAAAGGCCGCGTCGTGACGGCAGGGCGACGAAGTGATCGCGGTCGACGATCACGTGACCGTTGGCGGTCGTACCCCCGACCAGGCCTTCCCGGGTGGCGAACACCTTGGACTTGAGCGGTGCGGCCTGGATCGTCATGTTGCTGGCGGCAACCTTGTCGGTGGGCTGCACGGTGACATCACCGACGGACGGTTTCGCGCCGGTCGGCGGGGCCAGGACGATGATCCGGAGCTGTACCTGGTCGCTGGCGCCGGGCAGCGCGGTCGGCGTACCGGCCTTGGCCGCGGTCCATTCCGACCACCGGCCGTGCACCCAGGCGCGTACGTAGACGTCAGCCGATGAACCGTTCGGCGTACTGGCCTTGTACCCGACGATCACGCTGGAGGCCGGCGTACTGAAACGGACCGGGTTCAGCTCGGCGAGACCGGAGCGTTGTTTGAGCTCGGATGCACCGATCGCGGCCGCGGCGTCGCCGAGGATGATCCGGTTGCCGTCTTGTTCCACGTTGCTGGAGCCCGGGATCGGCTGGGCGGAGACCGCGACCGGTGGCGCGGCACCTGCCGTTGCGGCGGTACTTGGTGGGGCGAGGGTAAAGGTCGCGGCAAGGATTGCCGCTGCTGCCGTCAGACCGAGGGCAGGGGTGAACCTACGAGTGATACGCATGGGCGGAAACCTCCGGGGCGGTGAAGGTGTGTGCACCCAATGTGACTCATGAACGTCACCTCTGGCTAGCCCGTCAATAAATTTCCTCGAACCAGTTGGTGACAGAACAGAACCTGATCGGTTGCTCAGCGGGTTTGGACCGGTGTGACAGAGGCTGAGGAGAATCGATGACCGGGACCGCGGACGCCGACTTCGAGCGTTTCGTCGTGGCGCAGTCGACACCCTTGCTCCGGTTCGCGGAGATGCTGTGCGGCGATCGGCACACCGCCGAGGACCTGGTGCAGCAGGCGTTGATGCGGTCGTACCCGAAATGGCACCGGCTGGAGGGCGACCCGCTGCGGTACGTCCGCCGGGTGCTGGTGAACCGATTCCTCAGTCAGGCCCGCCGGCGCTGGAACAACGAAGTACCCAGCGACCCGGTGCACAACGACTGGGACCAGCGAGCGGTGGCGGACTTCGCCGCGGACGTCCAGACCAGGGAGGCCGTGCTCGCGGCGCTGTCCGGTCTGACCGTCCGGGAACGAGCCGTGGTCGCGCTGCGCTACTCGCAGGATCTCTCCGAGGCCGAGACCGCCGACCTGCTCGGCATGGCGGCCGGGACCGTGAAGAGCACGGCCTCCCGCGCGCTGGCCAAGTTGCGTCTGGCACCTGATCTGATCGACAGCGGAGTTGGAGGAAACTGATGGGTGACGAGCAGCGGGTGCGCGACGCGCTCACGTACGAGATGGAGCCGTGGCAGCCGGATGCCGCCGAGCTGATGCGGCGCGGGAAGCGGCTGACCTGGCTGCGGCGGGGTCTGGCTGCGGCCGGGGTGACCGCGCTGGCTGGGACGGTTGCGACGGTGTCGGCTGCGGTCGGCGGGCCGGCGCCGGTGAAGAACCTGCTGGCGGGCGGCGGGAAGCCGCCGGTGCCGGCGGTGAGCCCAAGCACGCCATCGGTGGACCCGACTTGTCTGCCGACGCTGCCTAAGTTGCCTAAGGCAACAGTAACCGTCGACCCGAACAATCCGACGCTGCCAGGCAAACCGACGCTTCCAGGGAAGCCGAACCAGCCGGGTACGCCGTCCTTCCCGACCGCAACCCTCCCAGCCAACCCGACCCTGCCGTCGACGAAGCCGACCCTGCCCGGCAAGCCGGTTGTGCCGACCGTGCCGAGCAAGCCGGGCGTGCCGTCAGGGAAGCCGACGTTGCCGGGTAGGCCGACCGGGGCGCCGAGCCTGCCGACCGGAAAGCCCACCCTCCCCGGCGACCCGAACGTGCCGGCCACGCCGACCCTGCCGGGCAAGCCGAGCCTTCCGTCGGCCAAACCGACGCTGCCTGCGAAGAACCTCCCGGGTACGCCGACGCTGCCCACGAAGCCGGGTCTCCCGTCGACCAAGCCGACCCTTCCGGGCAAGCTGCCGACCGGCGTCCCGTCGGCGCAGCTGCCGGACTGTGTACACGGCGTACCGACCGCGCAGCCGTCCGCCCCGAAGCCGACCGTGCCGAAGCCGACCGCGCCGCAGCTCCCGACGCTCCCAGCCAAGCCGACCGTGAACGCAACCCTTCCCGCCGCCAAGCCGACCGTCCACGTCAGCGCCGGCGTCAAGGTCACAGCCGACCCAGGCAAGCCGGCCGCCAAGCCCACCCTCCCGGCGAAGCCGACTCTCCCGGCCGCGACCCCAAGCCTCCCGTCGAAGAAGCCGTCGGTCCCGACCCCGACCTTCCCAACCACCTTCCCCGCCCACCGGTAGTGCCGAGCGTGCGCCCACCCGGCTAGCGGAGCGTGCGCCCAACCGGTGACCCCGAGTGCGTTCCCCACCGGCCACCCCTCTTCCGGCCGGTTGGGATTCCGGCCACCGGCGAGTGGACAAACCCTGCAGGTCTACTCGCCGGTGGCACCATCCGCGAGTTCGCGGGCCACGTCCAGGTGGCCCGCGTGCCGCGCGTACTCCTGCAGTACATGGAAGAGGATCCAGTTCAGCGTCGGCCGGTCGCCGGTCCCGAAACGGCCACCGGCCGGCGCGACCGTCGCCGGATCAGCCCCGGCCACCACCTGCCGCGTGAACTCACCACCCGCGTGCAACTGCACCAACAGACTCGCCAGCGTGTCACCAGGTTCGAGCGCCCACCGCCCGTCCGGATCATCGCCGGAATCTCCCCACGGATGATCGACCTGCTCCGCGGTGAACCCCCAGCGCAACCACCGGCGCTCCATGAAAACCAGGTGTTTCAGCAGCTCCAACGGCGACCACCCCGACGGCATCCGGCTGGTACGGAGCTCGGTCTCGCTCAACCCGGTCAGCTTCTTCTCGACGATCCCGCGGTACTGGTCGAGGTACTGAAGATGAAGCTCGATCGTGTCGGCAACCTCCCGCGCGGGCTTCACGACACCGCCCGCAAGTACTCGGCGGTCTCGTCGTCGGCCGGGTAGAACGATTCGATCATCAACTCCGACACGGTGACGTCGAGTGGCGTACCGAACGTGGCGATCGTGGTCAGCAACGACAGCTCCTTCCCGTCGTGCCTTAGTTTGAAGGGGATCACGACTTCCGCGCTACCAGGTTGCGTCGGCCGATCAGCTGCGGCGTACGCGCACAGCTCGTCATACAAGTCCTGGAGCTCCGGATCCGCCGTACTCGCCACTTGCCGTTGCAGCGCACCGAGCGCCGCGGCGCGGACGTCCGCGATGTTGTCGATCCGCTGGGCCAGACCGTCCGGGTGCAGGGTCAGCCGGAGCGCGTTGATCGGTGCCTGCAGCAACGAATCGTCCACGCCGGTGGTGAAGATGCCGATCCCGGCGTTCGCCTCGACGATGTTCCACCAGCGGTCCACGACCAGCGCCGGGTACGGTTCGTGTGCTTTGAGCAGTCGGCGCAGGGTCGTACGGATCGCCAGCATCGCCGGTGAGTGCAGTGACGCCTCGCTGTAGATCGGCGCGAAACCACCGGCCAGGAGTAGCTGGTTGCGGTCCCGGAGCGGTACGTCGAGCTGCTCGGCGAGCCGCAGCACCATCTCCCGGCTCGGCCGGGACCGACCGGTTTCCACGAAACTCACGTGCCGGGTGGACACCTCGACGCGGTTCGCCAGCTCGAGCTGACTGAACCGCCGGCGCTCCCGCCAGCCGCGCAGAAGCTCGCCCACCGGGCGCTGGAACGTTTCCTCGATCGTCGCTGCCATGCTCCGACCGTAGCGGGTGGCATAGACAAGGCCATTACCTCCGAGGTCATCGACGGTCCGCGGCTCCGGCGGCAGAGTTCTGGTCAACGGAACCGAACGAGGAGGAAACACCATGAACGCAAGCACTCTGGCCGACCAGTACTTCGCCACCTGGAACGCGGCCGACGCGGACCGCCGGGCCGAGCTGATCGCCGGCACCTGGACCGCCGACGCGACCTTCCAGGACCCGAGCTTCGAGGCCACCGGTCCGGACGAACTGAACAAGCTGATGGGCGCCGCGCAGCGGATGTTCCCGGGGTTGTCCTTCGTCCAGGTCGGGAAGATCGACGAGCACCACGGGTACCTGCGCTGGACCTGGCACCTCAAGGCCGAGGGCCAGGAGCCGGTCGCCGGTGGCACCGACATCGTCGTCCTGGACGCCGACGGGAAGATCCAGAAGCTGATCGGCTTCCACGACTTCGCGCCGGCGCACTGAGCCGATATCACGGGCGGCGTCGCGACGTACCGGATTCTTGTCAGACTTCCGGCTGATCTTGATGTCGCCGAACGGCGGATGCGACCGGCACGTCGCGCCGCCTAAGTTGCAGGCATGTGGAAATCGTTGACAGCGGCATCGATAGCAGGGGCCGTGCTGGCGGCCGCCGTTGGGGTGAGTACGGCGGCCGCCGCGGGCCCTCTGGACTGGAAACCCTGTAAACCGGGCGCGATCGAGCAATGCGCGACCCTGACCGTGCCGCTGGACTGGTCGAAACCGGCCGGCTCGACCACCGGTGTGTTCGTCGCGAAGGTCCCGGCGAAGGACCAGAAACACAAGCTCGGCGCGCTGTTCTTCAACCCGGGTGGGCCGGGTGGCGCCGGCGGCTCGATCTTCGCCGCCGGGCTCGCGGACGCTGTGCTGCCACAGTTCCGGGAGAAGTACGACCTGATCAGCTTCGATCCGCGGGGGACCGGGAGCAGCAGCCAGCTCAACTGTGGGCCGGTGCTGCGTCGTGGCGTGCCCGTGTTCCCGAAGTCACCCGCGGAGTATGACACGATGGTGGCGTCCAGCCGGGCGACCGGTGAGCAATGCCTGAAACAGCACGGCGAGCTGATGCGAAACCTGGATACCCGGACGGTCGCGCGCGACATGGACGCGATCCGCGGCGCGCTCGGCGAATCGAAGTTCAACTACATCGGTTTGTCGTACGGGTCGTACCTGGGCACGATCTACGCGCAGCAGTTCCCGCACCGGGTCGGCCGGATGGTGCTGGACGGGATCGTCGACCACAAGCAGGGTGCGCTGAAGTTCATGCTCGACGAGGCGCGGGCGATGGAGGACGGTTTCAACCGCTTCGCCGCCTGGTGTGCGAAGGACACCTCGTGCGCGCTGCACGGGCAGGACGTCGGCAAGGTGTACGACACCACGCTCCGTACCGCCGACCAGACGCCGTTGAAGGGCCCGAACGGACCGGTCACCGGCGACGTGATCCGGATGGCGATGCCGACGCTGCTGCCCTTGACCGCGATGGTCTCGGACAACTGGCCCGCACTCGCAACCGCGCTGGCCAAGGCGGCGAAGGGTGATGGCACCGACTTCGCGAACATCAGCTACCTGGGCGATCCCGAGACCGGGTACGCCGCCGTGTCCTGCATGGACTTTCCCGGCGAACTGCGCGGCTACGCCGACGCCCGCGCCCGACTCGACCTCGCCAAGTCCGTCGCGCCACGCCTCGGCGCATCAGTCGAAGGCTGGGGGATGACCGCCGCCTGCTCCGGCTGGCCCATCCCCCCAAGCAACCCATGGCAGGCAACACCGATCCACGACGCGGCCCCGATCCTGATCACCTCCACCCTGCACGACCCGTCCACCCCCGTCACCAACGCCCGCAGCCTGCACCGCCAAATAGCCAACAGCCACCTACTAACCACCAACACCTTCGGCCACACCGCGTACTACAACTCCCCCTGCGCCCGAGCCCGAATCACCGACTACCTACTGAACAGCAACCTCCCAACCAAAACCTGCTAGCCCAGCGAGGCCCTTCGGCTGCTGATGATGGGTGGGTAATTGGGTGGAGGAGGTTCGGGGGTGGGGCGCACGATGGTGCGTATGCTCACTGCCGACGAGCTGGAGGTCTTTGAGCGTGATGGGATCGTGAAGATCCCGTCCGCGTTCTCCGCTGGTGAAGCCGTGCGGATGCGGGATGTGCTCTGGGGTGAGCTGTCTACGCGGTACGGGATGGACCGCGACGACCCGACGACCTGGACCACGCTGCGACCAACCGGTCTGAAGACCACCAAAGCCGACCGCGGCGCGAACGCGATCCTCGGTCCACGGGTGCGCTCGGCGCTGGACAGTCTGCTCGGGGATTGGAGTGAGCCACCGCACCAAGGGCAGGTACTGGTGACCATGCCGGAGGGAGTGCCGTGGGCGGTGCCGCACCGCCAGTGGCACACGGACGTCGGTTTCGACACCCCGCCGGACGCCGTGAAGATCTGGGCACTGCTCGCCGACCTCGCACCGGGCGGCGGCGGGACGCCGCAGGTGGCCGGTTCGCATCGGGTGATCGAGCGGTTTCTGACCACAACCGGCGAGCGTGAGTTCAAGGCCGTCCGCGACCAGGTGCTCGCCTCGGACCCGTGGTTCCGCAACCTGACCTCGGCGCACCGGTCAACAGATCCGACCCAGCCGGCTGACATCGACGGCCTCCCGGTACGTGTGGTCGAACTGACCGGCCGCGCGGGCGACGTGTACCTGACCCACCCCTGGATCCTGCACTCGATCGCACCCAACGCGTCCAACTCACCGCGGATGATGCGCAGCCGCTTCATTTCAGGTCGGGCTTCAGCTATTTCAGGTCGGGTTTCAGCTGAGGAGTGAACGGGTGAGGCGGGCGCAGCGGAGGGGATCTTCGGTCAGGCCGGCGGAGAGGGACCAGAGCCAGTAGTCGACGGTTCGCCAGATCACCCAGTCGCGGGCGCGATCGCGGTCCAGACCGGCTTCGTGGACGGCGAGGTCGAAGTACTCGACCACATTGTCCATTTCGTCGAGGCGGGTCCACAGTACGCGGCCGAGGTCGTACTCGATGTCGCCCTTGAACAGCACGGGATCGACAGTCAGCCAGTCCTCACGCGTACCGGCCAGAACCTGATCCGAGTGAAAGTCGCCATTCACCGCGAGTGGCGGGTGCGTGCCGTCCGGCTGTGGGGAGGCTATCGGGTGGGTCTGGTCCGGGTTGGGCAGGACCGTCGTGCGTGAGTGGATCTGGTTCGGGTTGAGCGTGATTGTTGAGCGCTGGTCGTGCGGGGCGATTCGGATCGCTTCGCGGAGGATGGCTGCGTCGAAGGGGCGGCCGAGGCGTTCCCATTGCGGTTCGAGTTCCGGGGTTCGCGTACGCACGATGTCCTCGGTCGAGCGTGCTTCGTCCGGGGCAGGCACGGCGAGGCGGCGCATCAGTTGTCCGAGTACGGCGACCGCCTCGTCCACCGGGCGGGTTGTCAACGGTGTGGACAGCCGTTCCAGGAGCATCGCGCCGGTGTTGGCATCGGCGTCGTACAGGAGCGCCATGCCTCGCCCCGCCCACCACCGCAGCGCCCACACCTGCTCGACCACCTCGTCCCCCGGCGGAGACATCCGCAGGACGAACCGGTCCCCACCTCGCGACACCGGCACCACGATCGCGTTGGACCCGTGTGCAATCGCTCCCACGATCTCCAGGTCCCACCGCGCACACTGCTGCTCCACCGCGGCCGGCAGCCCGCGCAACCAGTCAGCTCCCTCGGTCCACCACCGCGGCATCGCCAGGAACCCGGCCGGAAGCTCAATCACCGCATCAACCTACCGACGCCCGCCGACCTGCGCCCCTCAATTGCCCCGAACCCCGGCTTGCCCCTCCCCGAAGTGGAGGGTTGCCCCCTGAGGTGGAGGGTTGCCCCCTGAAGATCCGAGGGGTCAACCCTCCGGCTGAGGGGGCAACCCAGGCTGTGACAGGCAGCTGCGGCTGGAGCAGGCGGTGGGGAAGGAGCGGCTGCGGCAGCGGCGGCGCGGGCAGACCTGTGGAGGGCAGCTGCCGAAGACGGCGGTGGTGTGGGGAGAGCTGTGGAGGGCAGCCGCTGAAGACGGCGGTGGCGCCGCGAGAGCTGTGGAGGGGCAGCCGCCGAAGACGGCGGCGGTGCGGGGAGAGAAGACGGCGGTGGTGCGGGGAGAGTTGTGGTGGGGCAGCCGCCGAAGAGGACGGCGGTGCGGGGAGAGAAGACGGCGGTGGCGCCGCGAGAGCTGTGGAGGGGCAGCCGCCGAAGAGGACGGCAGCGCAGGAGGGGCTGTTGAGGTGAGTACGGACTCGGCGGGTGCACCCTGGGAGAGACGCACCCGCCGGGCCGGTCGTTCTCCCGCCCCTCAGTGGGAGAACTCGCGGCTCGGTGAACACCACCCATGCCCGAATGGGGCTGACCGAACCGCGGGACCACCTAGAGGTACCCCAGGGATCGGGTTCGCACACCTTCCGGCACGCGGTTCGGCCGGAAAACTTCACATACTTCGAACGTTCAGGACTGTAACGCCCGCGATCTGACCCGGCGGGCGCCGTACGCTGGACGCCGATTTCGCCCAGCGGGGGCCGATGGGGCGAACCATCCAGGGGGAAGGAACGGCGATGGCGGAAGTGCCCGACGAGGTGTTCGACGAGGAGCTGACCGAGGACCAGCTGGACGAGCTGGAGGCGCTCGGCGCGGCCGAGGACGCGGAGCTGATTCTCGGTCCGGTGGCTGGACAGAAAGATGCCTGAGGCAAGGATTCGCTGGCGCGGGTTCACGATGAACAAGCGCACCATGGCGATGGTCGAGACCGCGGAGCAGCTCTACCACTCGAAGTTCGCGATCCTGCAGGGCTCGTACAACGCCGGCGGCGTGGAGGCCTCGGCGGGTACGCATGACGGTGGCGGCGCGGTCGACGTGGACGTACGGACGAAGAGCGCCGCGCAGCGGGTCGCGGTGGTCAAGGCGCTGCGCCAGGTCGGGTTCGCCGCCTGGCTGCGGACGCCCGCGCAGGGCAACTGGCCGTACCACGTGCACGCGATCGCGGTCGGCGACAAGGACCTGTCCCGCGGTGCGGCGCTGCAGGTCGTCGAGTACCACCGCAAGCGCAACGGCCTGGCCAACCGCGGCAAGGACGACGGCCCGCCCGGGTACTACGGGATGACCTGGGAGCTGTACCTGAAGGCGCATCCGCCGAAGGAACCGGTTCCGGACTCGACCATTTCGCTGGCGGCGATGGCGTACGCCCGCACGCACGACGCGATGACCGGGGTTTGGGGCGCGGATCGGGCCCGAGTGGTCGCCTGGGCGGCGCATCCGCGGGTCGGGGCGATCACCAAGGCGGAGACGGTCCCGCCCGCCGGCGTACCGTGGCATCTGCACTTCCAGCGGGTGATCCGGAAGGTGCAAATGCACTTCAAGCTCGAGGTGACCGGCATCTTCAACTCCGCCGTCGCGGGCGTGATGAAGAAGTACGGGTACACGATCGTCGCCTGAACGAGCCACCGGGTACGCGACAAGGCCCCACCGGTAGCAGCCGGTGGGGCCTTGGTGGTCCACTACCGCCCGGGCATCCCCGGTGCAGCTGTGGAGGTGGAGAGCGGAACCGACGCCGATGCAGGGGTCAAGACGTCGGCTCCGCTTGTCTATGGAGTTCTGTGCTCTATAGTTCTGGCCGCCCAGACCTGCGCGTGATGGAACTCGAGGTGCTGCCGCATCTCCGCCGGCGTACCGCCCGGGGCGCCGAGGCCGAGATGGTTCATCGTCGGGACGACCACCGCGCGGACCTCGGATCGCTTGACCTCGTCGAGCAAGGCGTGGAAGGCGGCGGACTCGGCCGCGTCGCGTTCGGTGTACACGGTGCCGAGGGTGAATCCCTCCGCGCTGGCGAAGGCGACCAGTGAATCGGTCGCGGCGGCCAGCTCCTCCGCGCAGCTCAGCGCGTCGGCCCGTACGTACCCGAGCAACGTCGGCCGGGTGGTCATCGGGTGCTCTTCACCGGTACCGGCTCGCTCGTCACCCGGAGGGAGGCGAAGCGGCGGCGCATGGCTTCCTCGTACTGGACTGCGTGCTCCGCGTCGGCGGTGTGGTCCGCGATCGGGTGAGCGCCGAACCAGACTCGCACCCGGCGGTGCGTGATGGTGTTCTCCAGCGTCTCGGTCATCGCGATTCCTCTTCGGCAGTCTCGGGACCGGACGGCTTTGTCCGGCAGGAATAGAAGACCGCACCGGTGGCTGCCTTCGGAACACTTCGGTAGGGACCTTTACAGAGGCCTAACGCAGAGTAGGGAAACCTTCGAACGCGCAGGTCAACGCCGTCTCCGCAGCGTCACCGAACCGTTGGTCACGCCAAGCGAATCGCTGTCAAGAATGTTTGCAGCTATTCACCGGTAACGATTCGGCGACGCCCCGGGTTATTCGATCAGGGCCGAAATCTATGACGTCCTGCTAACTTCACGCGGGCGGGCGATCACAATGAGTCCGCGACCGGCGATCAACAGGCCGAGCGCGGCCGCGATCAACGGCACCAGCAGTGCGGCGCGGAAACCCTCGATCGTCAGTACATCGGTCGCGGTCAGTACGGCGGCGACTGCGGCGAGTCCGAGCGCGCCCCCGAATTGGAAGGATGTCGTGAGTACGCCGCCCGCCAGGCCTTGCTCCTCCTCGGATACTCCATCGGTCGCGGCAATCGTCAGCGGTCCGTACGTCAGCGCGAAGGCGAGACCGAGCAGGATGAACGCCGGCAGCATCGCGGTATAGGTCCAGTCCACTTTCAGTGGCAGGAATACGGCATAGGCCACTGTGGCGAGAACGAAACCGCCGAATACCACCCGCAGATTGCCGAAACGCTTCACCAGCCACGGTGTCAACGTCGGCGCGAGCACCGAATCGATCCCGATGACCATCAAAGCGAGCCCGGTTTCCAGCTCGGACCAGTGCCGCAGTTCTTGCAGGTACAGCACCGCGATGAACTGGAATCCGACGAACGAACCGACCAGCAGGATCGCGCCGAGGTTCGCCCGGACCAGGCCCGCGTTCCGGAGGATGCCCAGCCGGATCAGTGGTGCCTTCGCCCGCTGTTCGATCACGATGAACAGGGCGAGGACGGCCAGGCCGGCGATCCCGGTGCCGACGGTCTGGGCGCGAGCGACATCCGGTGCGCGGACGACCGTGCTGATCAGCAGCATCATCGCTCCGGTCAGCGTCAAGGTGCCGACGATGTCGAAACCTTGGCGCGGTCCGGGAACGCGCACGTCCCGCGGGATCAGGGCGATCGCGCCGGCCAGGATGATCGCCGACAGCAGTACCGGCGCGAAGAACACCCAGCGCCAGTCGATCGAGGTGAGAAGTCCGCCGGTGACCATCCCGAGCGAGAAGCCACCGGCCGCGGTACCGGCGTACACGAGCAGCGCGCGGTCCCGCTGCGGACCTTCGGCGTACGTGGTGGTGATGATCGACAGGCCGGCCGGCGTCATGAACGCGGCCGCGATGCCGGTGACGAACCGGGCCAGGATCAGCACCCAGCCTTCGTTCGCGAATCCGCCCAGGCCGCTGAACACCAAGAAGATCACCAGCCAGCCGACGAACATCCGCCGCCGGCCGAGCAGGTCGGCGGCCCGGCCGCCGAGCAGTACGAAGCCGCCGTACGCCAGGGCGTACGCGCTGACGATCCACTGCAGTTGGCCGGTCGCGAGACCGAGCTCGGCCCGGATGGACGGCAGCGCGACGCCCATCATCGAGACGTCGATGCCCTCCAGGAAAATCGCGCCGCAGAGCACGAAGAGTACTGCCCAGGATCTCCCGGTCATCCGCTCCTGGGTAATGGTTGCCGCCACGGCTGCTCCTCAGAAAAGGGTTGGTTATCTCTTGTAACTGACCCCATCTTGGGGAACCATTGCGACTTATGGAAGAAGGCACTTTGAAGGAACCGAGTCACTCCTCGTGCACCGAGGACGCGTTCCAGTGGGACACCCGGGAGGACTGCGACGTCCGGCAGATCCTGGACCGGATCGGCGACAAGTGGTCGCTGCTCGTGGTCGCGCTGCTGGACAACCGGTCGATGCGGTTCACCGAGCTGAAGCGCACGATCGACGGGATCAGTCAGCGGATGCTGACGGTCACGTTGCGCCAGCTCGAGCGTGACGGACTGGTCCGGCGAACCGTCCATCCGGTGGTGCCGCCGCGGGTCGACTACGCGCTCACTCCACTCGGCGTGACCCTGCACGCGACGATCCAGTCACTCGTCAACTGGACCGAAACTCACCAGGCCGAGATCGCCACGGCGCGCGCTCAGTACGACGCGGCTACCGTGCCGTCTTCGTGAAGTACGCCGGGTGACGCGGTACGACGAGCAGCGTCAGCGCGGCGGCGATGACTGCGAGAGTGGCGATCAGGTTCAAGGTCAGTGGCAGGTCGAGAGCGAGCGTGATGGCCGGCGCGGCGAGTGCGCCGATGAGTAGTGCGAGTGAGTCGGCGGTGAAGAACAGCGCGCCGACGCTGGCGAGTTGGGTGATCGCCAGCAGTTCGCGGATGCCGAGTACGCGGCTTGCTTTCGTACTCAGGGCTGCGCCGATCAAGTAGCCGGCTCCCAGTCCGGAGATCAGATAGCCCACGACGTACCCGGGTGCTTGCAGGCGGTTGACCGTGAACGGTACGAGGAGGGCGGTCAGGCCCGCATTCGCTGTCAGGAAGGCGGTTTGGCCGATGAGTACGCCGCGAAGTGCACGGTGCCGTACGACGACTTTGAGTCCTTCGAGTGCGCGGGGTGGTTCGGTGGCGGTTGGGTGTCGGCGGGTGCGGATTGTTGCGATGACGATCGCGGAGATCAGGTAGCTGGCGATATCCACAGCCAGGACGAACTCGATTCCGGGGCCGGCCAGCAGCAGTGCGCCCAGCGGTGGCGCGGCGAGGCGGATCGCGCTGCTTGTCACTGCGGTCAGGGCGTTTGCTGCCGCGAGTTCGGCGCCGGTGCCGACGACGGTTGGGCGCAGGGCGCGGGCGGCTGGGCGGAACACGGTGGTCGCTGTGTTTTCGAGCAGGATCGCGACGTAGATCAGCCAGAGGTGGTCGCGGTCGGCGAACAAGATCAGTCCGACCGCGGCGGCGCTGACGAGGTCGGCGATCCACATTGCTCGCACCAGGTCCCAGCGGTCGAGCAGGACGCCGGCCCAGGGGCCGATGGTGAGGGCGGGCAGGGCTTCGAGGGCGAGCGTGAGGCCGGTGGCGACCGTTGAGCCGGTCAGGGTGAATACGTAGAACGGGATGGCGACGACCAGCAGCCACGATCCGATGCCGGACACGGCTCCGCTGAGCCACAGGCGGCGGAAGTCTCGGTTCCTCACGTCGCGGAAATCTATCCTCAGAAGATAGACTGCGGCAAGTCTTTTCTGTGAAGATAGTCAGCATGGAGTTGGGTGAGGTGTTGCGCGATCGGCGGAAGGCGGCTGGGCGGACGATCGCGTCGGTCGCGGTCGATGCGGGATTGTCGGTGCCGTACATCGCGAACCTGGAGAACGGCCGGGGGAATCCGACCCTTGCGGCACTCGAGCGGCTCGCGGCCGCGCTCGGGGCGCAGCTCGAGGTACGAATCGGCGATGAACCCCCGGCCCCGGCCCCAGTTTCGGCCGGAGCCGAGCTGGTGGCTGCGTCCGAGCGGGTGGAGGCGGTGGTGGCGGAGGTGGCCGACGGCAGGTCGCGCGCGGCCGTTCGGCGCGATCTGATCGCGACCCTCGACTCACTCGGCACGGTCCTCGGCCGCCCACCGAACGCCGCCGACCTCAGCCGCCTACTCGACCTCCTCCAACTCGCCTGACCAGGCGCACCCGGCCGCGCGCTGACCGCCCATCCGGCCGTGCGCCGATCACCCGCCCGGACGCGCGGCCGATCGCCTACCCGGTCGCGGGGTCTGGTTGGGGCGCCGTAGGGTCCTGGGCATGGAGATTGGTACGCGGATCGCAACTGCCCAGCTGGCCGGCGCGGCTCGGTCGAAGCGGCAGATTGTCGCCGGGCCGTTGGTCGGCCTGCTGCACGACAGCGACGCCTGGTACCTGTCCGGCGTACTCGCCGCCGAGCCCGGTCAGCCGTTCGAAGCCGGCGACGTCGAATGGGCGCTGAACACGATCCGGCAGGCGTTCGCCGCGGAAGGGCGCTGGGTGAGCGCCGAGCTGGTCGACGAGGCGAACCCCGGCCTGGCGCAGGCGCTCGAAGCCAACGGCATGGCGATCGTCTCGCATCTCCCGCTGCTGGTGGTGCAGCCGGCCGAGCTCGTCGTACCCCCGTCGTCCGAGGTGACCGTGAAGACCGTCGCCTCCGAGGAAGATCAGAAGATCGCGAACGCGGTGTCGGCAGCGGCGTACGAGATGGATGACGCCGACTTCACCTTCAAAGCTGATCCGGCTGACGGCGGGGCAGTCCTCGTGTACGCCGATGAGGTACCGGTAGCGACTGCCGCGTGGACCGCGATCGCCGACGGCGTGACCGAGATCGCCGGCGTCGGCACGATCCATTCACACCGGCGCCGCGGCTTCGGCGCGCTCGCCACCGCGCACGCCACCCAACAGGCCTTCACGCTCGGCGGCGCAACCCTGGCCTGGCTGACCCCCGGCGACGACGGCGCCGACCGCGTGTACCGCCGCCTCGGCTACACCCCCAGCGCCACCGCCGTCCACCTAGGCGACCCCGGCGGCCACCTCGCCGACCTCCGCTAACCGCGCGACCTTCGTCAGCTAGTCGGCTCGCAGCAAGCGGGTGATGCTCGTACGGAGTACTGAACTGGCCTTTCTCGGACTCATGCGCCCGGCAGCCATCGCCTCGCCCGCCGCATGCCCGAGCGCGACCAGCGACGTCACCAACCAGCCGGCCGGAAGCTCACTGGTGATCTCACCAGCACGCTGACCGCGCCGAATCACCTTCTCGAAGCGATCAGTCACCGGGTCATGGCGCTCGTCTGATCCACCCGTCGATGGCAGCTGCAGCAGCAGCGGATGCGCCTCGAACACGCGCCACCCCAACTCGACCAGCTTCTGCACGCACTCCAGCGCAGGCTCTTCGTCGAGCTCGAGCGCGTCAATCGCCTCGACCGTCTCGCGGGTGAGCTCATCCACCACCGCGTTGAGGAGTACGTCGCGCGACGGGAAATGCGCGTACACCGTCTGCCGCGTCACCCCCGCCGCCTCGGCCACGCGCTCCAGTCCGGCATCGATCCGCTCGTCCAGCACGCTCACCGCCGCGGCCAAGATCGCCGCCCGGCTCCGATCGGCATCCGCCCGCCGCCTACGCCCATTCTCTGACACCTTGTAAAGGTTATCTGATCGGCTTATCTTTGACGGCATGTCAAATTTAACTCCATCCCCGCCACCACAGGAGCCGACCTCGTCCGCGCTCGCGCCGTCGCCGCCGTCGCCGCGGTCCTTGCCGCCGGCCTCGTCACCGCGCCCGGCGGAGTCGTCTGCATCGAATCGTTCCGGCGCACGGGGAGGCGCCTGGACGCCGACCTGTCCCGACGCCGCGCCACGGGAGTTCATCGCGGACTTCTACGAATCGTTCACCCGTGAGGTAGTCGCGGGCGGCGACGCCGGTGAGATCGTCGACCGGTACTTCGCCCCCGGCATCACCCAGGTCGCCGACGGCATCACCCTCGACCGCCAACGCCTGATCGACCACCTCAGCCCGGTCCGAAAGAACCTCACCGCTTGCCGGTACGAGGTACACGAGGCCCTCCGCACCGGCGACCAACTCGCGGCCCACTTCACCATCCACGCCGAACTGCGCCACACCCGGACGATCTCCACCGAAGTCTTCCTCTTCGGCGAACTGACCCCCGACAACCGCTTCCGCCGGACCACCCAATCCACGCGCGAACTGAAGCCCCAACCCATCACGCCCGCCGCGCCGAACCCGACAACCACCGCGAGGACCGCATGACGAGCCACAACTCAGCGACGGCTGACGATCCCCCTCGACCCACGGACGAGACGAGCACCTTTCACGTACTGGGCATGACCTGCGCGCACTGCGTCAGCTTCATCACCGAAGAACTGGAAACCGTCCCCGGCATCACCAAGATCGCCATCGACCTACCCACCGGCGAACTGACCGTGACCACCGACCGCCCGCTCACCCCCACCACCATCCAAACCGCGGTCGAATCCGCCGGCTACACCCTCACCCCCTGACCCGCTCAGGGGTCGACCCCTCAGATGAAGGGTTGCCCCCTGGGATTCTCGTGGTGCAACCCTCCATCTGAGGGGCCAACCCCTTTCAAACGTCGGCATCCGGCCCCACGCCAGGAACCGCACTCATCAGCGCGGCGGTCGCGGCCGGTTGAGTTCGCCGCGTACGCCCGAACGCCGACGCCGAGCGAAAGCACGCCCCGGCCGTACTGCGCACTCTGGGGAAGCCGCTCCCGCGTACCAGCGCATGCTCGACGAAAGGCCGTACTTGCTGACAGGGCGCCGAACGGTGCTCACCCCGCGCCCAACTGCAGTCCGTGGTGTGAATGGCTAGTGGCGTAGCGCGGTCAGCCGGCACGTACGGACGTGTCGACGGCCGAAGCAGCCGGAGCCCGCGCTGTGTTCGACCCCTAGGAGGTGAGTGCCCGACGTCCCAGTCGTGCGAGGCGGCGGTTGAACGTACGCCGGTCGGCCTGCGCCTACGTGATCTCGCGCGGCGGATGAGATGAAGCCGGGGCGTAGGTGCAGTTCCAGCGGTGCGGAGGTGGGTGCCCGACGTCCCAGGGTCTGAGTCGGCCCACGTGTATCCGATGTCGCGCGGTGGATGCGATGAAGCCGGAGCCAGGGCGCAACTCTACGGCGGGGGGAGGTGGGTTGCCCGACGTCCCCGGGCTTGGTGGTGCTGGCCTTGTGGGTGGGGACGTCGGGCGGGGCTGGTGTCAGCGGACGGTGAAGCCTGCTTTGCGGAAGGCGTCGGCGAGGGAGGTTTCGTCCATGGGGGTGTCGGACTGGCCGGCGCGGCCGCCGGAGTTGCCGGAGCCGCCGCGTCCGCCTGCGCCGCCGCGTCCGCCGGGACCGCCGCGACCTGGACCGCTGTCCGGCCCGCGGCCACCGGAGCCGCGGCCGTCGGCCCCGCGACCGCCTGCGCCACCGCGACCATCACCGCCGCGACCGTCACCACGGCTGCCTGCGCCGCCGCGGTCTGCGCCACGGTTGCCTTGGGAGCGGGGCTGGTTGGGGCGGCCCGAGCTGGAACCGGGCTCGTCTTCCATTCGGAGGGTCAGGGAGATCCGCTTGCGGGGGATGTCGACTTCGAGGACCTTGACGGTCACGATGTCGCCGGGCTTGACCACCTCACGGGGGTCCTTCACGTAGTTCTTCGACAGCGCCGACACGTGCGCCAACCCGTCCTGGTGTACCCCGATGTCGATGAACGCGCCGAAAGCGGCAACGTTCGTGACCTGGCCTTCGAGCCGCATCCCGGGCTTCAGGTCGGCGATCTTGTCGACGCCCTCGGCGAAGACAGCGGTCTTGAAGGCAGGACGAGGGTCGCGGCCCGGCTTCTCGAGCTCGGCGAGGATGTCGGTGACGGTCGGCAGGCCGAACATGTCGTCGACGAAGTCGGCCGCGTTCAGCCGCTTCAGCTCGGCCGAACCGATCAGCGCCTTCACGTCCGACCCGGTCGCGTCCAGGATCCGCCGGACCACCGGGTACGACTCCGGGTGCACGCTCGACGCGTCCAGCGGGTCGTCGCCGTCGGGAATCCGGAGGAAGCCGGCCGCCTGCTCGAACGCCTTCGGGCCGAGCCGGGCGACATCCTTCAGCGCCGTACGGGACTTGAACGGACCGTTCTGGTCGCGGTGCAGAACGATGTTGTCGGCCAGGCCCGGCGTGATTCCGGAGACTCGGGTCAGGAGCGGCGCGGACGCGGTGTTCAGGTCGACGCCGACCGCATTCACACAGTCCTCGACGACCGCGTCGAGGGAGCGGGACAGCGAGTTCTCCGGGAGGTCGTGCTGGTACTGACCGACGCCGATCGACTTCGGGTCGATCTTCACCAGCTCGGCCAGCGGGTCCTGCAGCCGGCGCGCGATCGAGACCGCGCCACGCAGCGAAACATCCATCCCGGGCAGCTCCTGGGAGGCAAAGGCGGACGCCGAGTACACGGATGCCCCGGCCTCCGACACCACTGCCTTGGTCAGCTTCAGCTCCGGGTGCTTGGCGATCAGCTCGGCGGCCAGCTTGTCGGTCTCGCGCGAGGCCGTACCGTTGCCGATGGCAATCAGATCGACGTTGTGCGCGGCCGCCAGCGCGGCCAGGGTGGCGATCGACTTGTCCCATTGGTTCTGCGGGACGTGCGGGTAGATGACGCCGGTGTTGACGACCTTGCCGGTCGCGTCCACGACGGCGACCTTCACGCCGGTCCGGAAGCCCGGGTCGAGGCCCATGGTGGCGCGGGTGCCGGCCGGCGCGGCCAGCAGCAGGTCGCGCAGGTTCGCCGCGAAGACCCGGATCGCCTCGTCCTCGGCGATCTGGCGCAGCCGCATCCGCAGGTCGATGCCGAGGTGCACCAGGATCTTCGTCCGCCACGCCCAGCGCACTGTCTCGACCAGCCACTTGTCGGCGGCCCGGCCCTGGTTCTCGATGCCGACCTTGCGGGCGATGGCCGACTCGTACTCGGTCGGTCCGTCGGCTTCCACGCCCGCGGGCAGTGGCTCGACGGTGATCGTCAGCACGTCCTCCTTCTCGCCGCGGAACAGCGCGAGAATCCGGTGCGACGGCATCTTGGTGAACGGCTCGTCGAAGTCGAAGTAGTCCGAGAACTTCGCGCCGTCGGTCTCCTTGCCCTCACGCACCGCGGACGCCAGCCGGCCCTGCGACCAGAGCCGCTCACGCAGCTCGCCGATCAAGTCCGCGTCCTCGGCGAACCGCTCGACCAGGATCGCCCGGGCGCCGTCCAGCGCGGCCTGCGGGTCCGGCACCTCGGCATTCACGAACACGGCCGCGGCCGCGAACGGCTCGACGTCCGGGTCTGCCATCAGGCCGTCCGCGAGTGGCTCCAGACCGTTCTCGCGGGCGATCATCGCCTTGGTCCGGCGCTTCGGCTTGTACGGCAGGTAGATGTCCTCCAGCCGGGACTTGGTGTCCGCGGCGAGGATCTGCGCCTTGAGCGCGTCATCCAGCTTGCCCTGGCTCTCGATCGAGTCCAGTACGGTCTGCCGGCGCTCCTCGAGCTCCCGCAGGTACCGCAGTCTTTCCTCGATGGTCCGGAGCTGGGCATCGTCCAGCATCCCGGTGACTTCCTTGCGGTACCGCGCGATGAACGGGACCGTCGACCCCTCGTCGAGCAACGCCACCGCCGCTCGCACCTGGTTGTCACCGACCTCCAGCTCGCCCGCGATCCGCTGCTCGATCGACTGCACCACCACTGTCCGTTCCCCTCTACCGACAACAACCACCGAGCATTCTGTCCCGGCCAGTCCCCATATCCTTCCCCATCCCACCCCCACCCCGGAAACCCGATCCCCTCCCCCTGTGGACAACCTCGTGCGATCATCACCCCGGGGAGGGGAACATGAGCCAGTTCAAGAACTACATCGAGAGCTACCATCCGACGCTGCTGTATCGCGCTTTCGGCGTGGTGCTCCCGGCGGCCTGGATCGTGAAGGCAGCCAACACCCACACCTTCGAGGACATCTTGTGGGCGTTCTTCCTGCCGCTCAGATGGTTCCTGAGCCGCCCGTTGAGCCTGTACATCGCTGTCCCGGCAGCTGTCGTACTGATGGCAGTCGCCACAGTCCAGCGCCGCGCTCACATGAGATCGGAGTTGTCGTGATTTCGGGTGTACGGCGCGTGGCCGGTGCGCTTCGTGGGCTTGATGACGCGTATGCGGCGAGGATCCGGCGTAGGCCCGGGCGGACGATGCGGTTGTTCGCACTGGCGTTCGCGCTGGTGCTCCTGTACGCGCTGACCGAGGCGGCAGACTGGCATGACTACGTGAAGGGCGGGTCGGAATTCATGCTGGCAGGCCTGATTGCTGTGGCGCCGCGCGGGATCTACAACGGGCAGCTCGATGCGTGGACCAAGCGGCATAAGGCTCTGTCCGGGCTGATGTTGGTGGTGTTGGCCGGCGTGATGGGCTTCATTGCCATCCCAGACATCGTGGCGGACTGGAAGTTCGCGTTGGCGGTGGGACTGCCTGCGGGCTGCCTTGCTGTCTTCTCGCCGGCGTTGCGGCGGCGGTTGGTGAAGACGGACGAGGGGCCGGCGTCCGAGGTGGACGGCGACCCCTCGTCGTAGTGCGTGGTCAGGCGGCTTCGCAGGCGAGGGCTTCGGAGGTGACGGGCTTGGGTTGCTTCTTGGGGCGCATTACCGTCAGGGCGATGGCTACTGAGGCGGCGACGATCAGGGCTGCGATGGCGAAGGAGAAGTGGTAGCCGTCGGTCAGGGCCTGGAGGGGGGACTTGGAGCTGGTGGCGGTATGGGTGGCGGAGAGGGTGGCCAGGACGGCCAGGCCCAGTGCGGCGCCTACCTCGCCCATGGTGCCGATCAGGCCGGACGCCAAACCGGCGTCTTCGGGCTTCACGTCAGCCATCGACAGACCCATCAGCGCGGGGAAGCAGATGCCTCCGCCAAGACCGAGCAGGGCCAGCACAGGCAGTACGTGGATGAAGTAGTTGCCACCAACCGGTGCCTGCGTGAACAGCGCCAGGCCGACCACGATCAGCGACAGACCGGCGATCAGCGGGCGTCGCGCACCGAAGCGCATCACCAGCTTCTCGGAGTACTTCACCGACAGCAGGCCCATCAGCACCGTGGTCGGCAGGAACGCCAGTCCGATCTCCAGTGCGTCATATCCGAGTACGCGCTGCAGGTACAGCGACCCGAGGAAGAAGATCCCGAACATCCCGGAGCTGGACAGTGCCTGGATCAGGTTCGCGCCGGTCAGTGTGCGGGAGCGGAAGATCCGCAGCGGCACCAGTGGGGTAGCGGCAGTCGCCTCCCGCACGATGAACCCGGCGAGCAGCACCAGCGTCACGGCGGTCAGCAGCAGCGTACGCGGCGCGGTCCAGCCCAGCTCAGCAGCCGGCTTGACGATGGTGAACACACCAAACATCAGCGCACCGGTGATCAGCACAGCACCTGGTACGTCGGTCCCGCGCCCCAGCCCAAGGCCCTTGTCCTTCTCGATCAGCTTGACGGCCAGTACGGTCGTCAGCACGCCGAGCGGCAGGTTGACGAAGAAGATCCAGTGCCAGCTGATGGCCTGAGTCAGTACGCCCCCTGCGAGCAGACCGATCGACCCACCGGCCGATGCGACGAACGCGTACATACCGATCGCCTTGGCCTGCTCGCGCGGCTCGGGGAACAGCGTCACGATCATGCCGAGGATCACCGCGGAGGTCAGTGCGCCGCCGACGCCCTGGATGAACCGGGCGATCACCAGCATCTCCTGAGTCCGCGCCAGCCCGCACAGTACGGAGGCGGCGGTGAAAACGATCAGTCCGGCGGTGAAGACGTTCCGCCGGCCGAGCAGGTCGCCGAGTCGTCCCGCCAGCAGGAGCAGGCCGCCGAAGGCGATCAGGTACGCGTTCACCACCCACGCGAGGGAGGAGCTGGTGAAGCGGAGGTCGTCCTGAATGGCCGGCAGGGCCACGTTCACCACGGTCACGTCGAGCACGATCATCAACATGCCCGCGCACAGCGTGTAAAGGGCCAGCCAGCGCGAGCGGCCGCCCTGCGTGGCCGGCGTGGTCGCCAGGGTGTCGGTCGTCGCGTACATTCCGGTTCTCCTTGCAGTCCGTCGTAGTGGCCTTACACCTCTACGTCGAACTCGGAGAGCTCAGATTGACACGTCCTCCGAACTTTTTTCGCGCCGAGTCCGCCCCAGCGCGTACGCCATCAGCGCGGGCACCAGTCCGGAACCGACGAAGAGCAGTGTGGGCAGCTGAGAAGCCAGCGCGAACCACGTGAGCAGTACGACCACTCCACCAGCCACTGGGAGCGGTCTGCCCATCAGGAACGTGGTGGCCGAGCGGAACAGGGTCTTGAGCGTCGACTCCACCGGTGCGTCCGGCAGGATGGCCAGTCCGCTCAGGTAGAGCCCCAGGACCATCCCGGCCAGCGGTATCAGGACAGCCAGCGCGACAATCCGCATCGGCCCACTCGCGTACGCCCAGAACGAGATGCCGAACACCAGCATCAACCCACCGGCGTACAGACCGAACCCGGACAGCCAGAACCGCTTCATGGCCCAGCTGAACTCGCGGAAGAACCGTCGCACCAGCTTCGGCCGGTCCTGACTGATCGCATCCGGAAGGACCCGCTGGAGCGCGAACGCGGCCGGGAACATGGTCACGATGCCGAAGCTGATCACCAGGAACACCAGTTGCAGCATCAGCAGGTCACCGGCGACCGACAGCTTGGCCAGCACCGTGTTCGTCCGGCTGGGGTTCGGCACCGGGCACCTCCTCGTTCCGTACGGGCGTGCCTTGATCGTATGATCACGAACCAATCACACAACCGGATCAGTCGACACGGCAGGGGACCGCATGCTTGCAGAGGAGCGCCACGAGCTGATCCTGCGAAGCCTGCGGCGGCACGGCCGGCTGCGGGTGACCGATCTGGTCACCGAGCTCGGCGTCTCCGCGATCACAGTACGCCGCGACCTGGCCGAGCTGGACTCGGCCGGCCTGCTCCGCCGGGTGCACGGCGGCGCGATCGGTACCGCCGGCGCCGAGCAGGGCACACCGGGCAGCCGGCTGACGATCGGCATTGTCGTACCGAGCGCGGCCGCGTACTACTCCGACGTGATCCGCGGCGCCGAGGCGATGGCCGCCCGGTACGACGCGCGCCTGGTGCTCGGCGTGTCCGGGTACGACGCGACCACCGAGCTCGAACGGATCGAGAAGGTCCTCGGGGTCGGTGTCGGCGGCCTGCTGATCAGCACCGCGCTCGGCGACGGCGCCGCGGACCGGATCGGTTCCCGCCTGGACGACGTCGACGTACCGGTGGTGCTGATGGAGCGGGCGTTCGGCTTCCCGCATGTCGCCCGCGAATACGACCACGTGCGTACGGACCACGCGTACGGCGCGATGCTCGCCCTTCGTCATTTCGCTGCCCTCGGCCATCGCCGGATCGCGATCAACTTGCAGGCCACGGTCACCGCGTACTGGCTGCGCCGCGGCATCGAGACCGCCGCGAAGGCGCTTGGCGTCGAGGTCTACCTGTCGCCCGTCGACCTGCCGATGCACGGTGACGACCCCGGCGCGGTGGACCAGCTGGACGCGTTTCTGGCCGAGTGCGAGACGTTCGGCAGCCGCGCGGTCCTGATCCACTCCGACGAGCACGGCGCGCGCCTGGTCGAACGGGCGATGGAGCTCGGTCTGCGCGTACCCGAGGACCTGGCCGTGATCGCGTACAACGACGTCACCGCCGCCCTTGCCGTCGTCCCGCTGACCGCGGTGTGCCCGCCGCGGCACGCGCTCGGCGAAACCGCGTGCGACCTGCTGCTGCGCAAACTGCACGGCGGGCCGAGCTCGATTCAGCACCTCAGCTTGCTGCCCACGCTGAACATCCGCACCTCCTGCGGCGCGGTCGAAGAACCGGCCGTCGCGGCGACTGTTCCGGTGACTGCCCCGGTGACCGCGCCGAGCACCCGCTGAGACTCCCGCCGGACGGAACTCTGATCGATCGGGTTCCGTCAATGATCGATTGTGATCATTCGAGCGTCGAGGTATTGACGAGGAAAGCCCTTTCCCATACTTTCGCTGCACTTGGGTGGGGTCCTCGGGCCCGGCTGCACAAACAGTCAGCGAAGGAGTTGCCCTGTGAGACCGGTGAGACGTGGTGTGGGACTGACCGTGCTGGCGGCTGCGCTCAGCGTGCTGGTCAGCAGTTGCGGCAACGGGGTGATCGACAAGAACACCGACGGCGTGCCCCCGGCCGAGGCGACCGGGACGCTGCGGGTACTGATCCCGTCCTTCCCGCCCAGTACGAAGGGCCGGGACGCCTTCCAGAAGGTTGTCGACGACTTCCAGAAGACCTATCCGAAGATGAAGGTCGAGCCGGACTTCGCGACGTACAAGAACCTGAACGAGAAGCTGTCCACCTCGATCGCGGCCGGCATCCCGTACGACGTGGTGGTCACCGGGGTCGGCTGGATTCAGCCGTTCGCGTCGAAACGGATCTTCGAGGACCTCGGCAAGTACGGCGTGACGCCGGACGTGATCAAGGAGAAGAGCACCGCTGCGCTGATCCCGGCGGCTACGTACGACGGCAAGCTGTACGCGTATCCGCTGATCGCCGACGCGCGCGCGGTCGCGCTGCGCAAGAGCGCGTTCCTCGAGGCCGGACTGGACCCGGACAAGCCGCCGACGTCGCTGGCCGAGATCAAGGTCGCGGCCGAGAAGCTGACCAAGCGGGACAAGAGCGGCAACATCACCCGCAGCGGTTTCGATCTCGCGTCGGCGACCGGTTTCCGGCAGTCGTTCGTCACCTTCCTCGCCTCGACCGGCACCCCGCTGTACGTGAAGGGCGAACCGAACTTCGACAACAAGGCCGGTCTCGACACGCTGCTCTGGATCAAGTCGATGATCAACAACGTGCAGCCGTACGGGCAGACCAACGCGGCGCAGCAGCCGCTCGTACTGACCGGTGAGGCCGCGATGGGCATCGTCAACGGCGGTGTGGACTGCTCCGCCGACGGCATCGGCCAGAAGAACTGCGACGACCTGAAGTTCTTCCGCTTCAACAGCGGCAAGGAGATCGAGTACGTCGGTGGTGACCTGGCGTCGATCGGCTCGCGGAGCCGGCACAAGGAGGCGGCCTGGTCGTTCATCCAGACGCTGACCAAGCCGGCCACGCTGGATGCGATCGCCAAGCTGAACAAGAAGGTCCCGGCCTACAAGGACGCCGGCAACTCGCCCGCGGCGAAGTCGAATCCGCTCAGCCAGTTCGTCGCCGACGGCCTGGTGTACGCGGCCAACGAGAACGAAGTGCCGGCCAACTGGCTGGAGATGCGCGGCAACTTCGACATCCAGCTCACCCAGGCCGTCCTCGGACAGAAGGACCCGGCGAAGGTGCTGCACAACCTGGCAGGACAGTCCCGATGAGTACAACTCTTGAACGTCCCGCGCTCACATCCACTCGCAAGGTCGCGCCGGCCAAGGGCGACCGTACGCTGATCCGCGGTCAGGTCCGGGCCGGCTGGGCGCTGCTCACGCCCGCGCTGCTGCACTCCGGCATCTTCATCGTCGTCCCGGTGATCGCGGTGCTGGTGCTCAGCCTGACCGACTACAGCTTCGGTGACTCCTTCGGCTGGGTCGGTTTCACCAACTACACCGACCTGTTCCGCGACCCGAACTTCCTCGCCTCGCTGTGGCACACGGTGCTGTACGCGATCGTGGTGATCCCGATCTCGATGGCGATCTCGCTCGCGGTCGCGATCGGCCTGAACCAGAAGATCCGCGGCCTCGGCTTCTTCCGGACCGCGTTCTACATCCCGACCGTGACCGCGACCGTCGCCGTCGCCACCATCTGGCTGTGGATCTACAACCCGGGGTCCGGCCTGGCGAACGGGTTCCTCAGTCTGTTCGGCTTCGCGCCGAACCGCTGGCTGGCCGACCCGGGCACCGCGTTGCCGTCGCTGATGGTGGTCGGGATCTGGCAAGGCCTGGGCACCAAGATCATCATCTACCTGGCCGCGCTGCAGGGGGTCTCGCGTGATCTGCTCGAGTCGGCGCAGCTGGACGGCGCCGGGCGGTGGCAGAAGTTCCGCAACGTCACCTGGCCGGCGATCGGGCCGGTGCAGTTCTTCGTACTGATCACGTCGATCGTCGGTACGTTCCAGGTGTTCGACCTGGTCTACGTGATGACGCAGGGCGGTCCGGGTTCGTCCACCCGGGTGCTGGTGATGGACATCTACCAGAACGCTTTCCAGAACCTGAAACTCGGCTACGCGTCCGCGGAAACCGTGATCATGATGATCGTGATCGCGATCTTCATCGCGGCCGGTCGCCTGCTCCAGAAGGCGGACACCAATGACTAGCATTTCGTTGCCCGCGGCCGGTACCACGAAACCGCCGGCGCTCCGGGCCGGCCGGATTCTGCTGTACGTCGTGCTCACGGCCGGCGCGATCCTGATGATCACGCCCTTCGTCTGGATGCTGCTGACCTCGTTCAAGAGCAACGGCGAAATCGCGAAGTTCAGCTGGCTGCCGAACGAACTGCGCTGGCGGAACTTCGTCGAGGCGATGCAGACCGCGCCGTTCCTGCGCTATTTCCGGAACAGCCTGTTCATCGCGGTCGGCGAGACGCTGTTCACGCTGGCGGTGTGTACGACGGCCGGGTACGCGCTGGCGAAACTGCCCTTGCGCGGCGGGAAGGCACTGCTGAACTACTTCATCGTGCTGCTGATGGTGCCGTTCCAGATCATCCTGGTGCCGTTGTTCCTGATCGTGAAGTCGATCCCGCTGTTCGGCGGCAACAACATCCTCGGCCAGGGCGGTATCGGCTGGCTGAACTCGTGGTGGGGTCTGATCATCCCGCTCGGCGCGGCGCCGCTGTTCACGTTCCTGGCCCGGCAGTTCTACGTCTCGCTGCCGGATCAGCTCGCGCAGGCGGCGCGGGTTGACGGGCTGGGTGAATTCGGGATCTTCTGGCGGATCATGACGCCGCTGATCAAGCCGGCGCTGATCACGATCGCGGTCTTCCAGATCGAGGCCGCCTGGAACGGATTCCTCTGGCCGCTGATGATCACCACGACCGACGAAATGCGGCCGCTGCAGCTCGGGCTGGCGATCTTCTCGCAGAACCCGGCGGAGATTCAGTGGCCGTACCTGATGGCCGGGACCGCGCTGGCGACGCTGCCGATGATCGTACTGTTCGTGTTGGCGCAGAAGCGGTTCGTGGAAGGGATGGCGAACGTGGGGATCAAGGGCTGACCGGGAATACGGCTGAGATTGCGGGCCGGGATTGCGGGCTGAGAGCGCCTGGCAGATCCTCTGTCAGGTGCTCACCCCGCCCCGGGTGAGCACCTGCGAGGCCCCCTCCATGCGGTGATCCCGAAGAAGCACCGGAGCTTCCCACTCGGTCCCCCCGGCTGGGTCACTCAACCGTTTATCGGGTGAGTGTGCCGGTCGTTACAGCGTTCGTGAGAATTATTCGCGATGAATGTGATTGGTTACGCTCGGTAGTTGTTCGGGCTTGAGGCAGGGCATCAGGCCAGGGTGAGGGCGGGCCTCCGGCTGGGCGGGCATCAGGCCAGGTGGGCGCGGACCACGTGGCGGATCATCGGGTCGAGGTCGGTCGTGCCGAGGAGCTCCAGGGCGTTGGTGGCGCGCAGGGTGGCCAGGCCGTGGATGTTTGTCCACAGGGCGGTGGCGCGGAGGTCCGCGTCGTCCGGATGGGTGCGGGCGACCAGGTCCGTGAAAGTTTGGAACAGCGGGAGCGAGGTCGCGCGCAGGTTGCCGCCGGCGCCGGCCAGGAGGTCGTGGCGGAACAGCAGGTCGAACATGGCCGGCCGTTCGGCGGCGAACTCCAGATACCGTCGGGCCGCCTCGACCAGCTGGTCCTCGGCCGACAAGTGCGTGGGCGCGCCGGTGGGAGTCGCGGCAGGCGTATCGGTGGGGAGTGTTAGGCGCCCCAAACCGGTCTGGAGGTTGAGGCGGGCGGCGAGGTCGGCGAGGCCGGTGGCGGCGATGGCGGTGAGCAGGGCGTTGTGGGTCGGGAAGTAGCGCCGGGGCGCGCCGTGCGAGACGCCGGTCCGGCGGGTGATCGCGCGCAGGCTCAGGTTGCCGAGGCCCTCCTCCTCGAGGAGCTCGACCCCCGCCTGCACCAGCCGATCGGGCAACGACACCAGCCCATTGTCTCCTGCTCGGTCCGGCGCCCGTTGGATTGGCCCGGTTCGTTGGGTACGATCTTTCGCGTGACTGCCGGGTCGGCCTTTGGCCATTCACGAGTGGGGCACCCGGCCGCGTTCTGAGCGCCGCGCGGGCGCCGCCCGCTTCTCTGTTTCGTCCCTTTCCACGACTCAGAGAGAAGCGAACCCTGAACGATTTCACCGCAGCACTCATCGCGGAGTACCGCGCGAACGGCGGCCGGCTCACCGGTCAGTTCGAGAATTCCAGGTTGTTGCTTTTGACAACCACAGGCGCACGGTCCGGTCAGCAGCGGACCGTGGTGCTCGCGTACTACCCGGACGGCGAGCGGGTACTGGTCGTCGGCTCGGCCGGCGGCAGCCCGAAGCACCCGGATTGGTACTACAACCTGCTCGCGAATCCCGAAGTCACCGTTGAGGACGGTGCCTTCACCTATTCGGCCACGGCTGTAGTACTACGGGGCGACGAACGGGACGAGGTCTTTGCCCGGCTCGTCGAGGCCGAGTCCGGGTGGGGCGATTACCAGCAGCGCACCACGCGTACGCTCCCGGTCGTCGCTCTGAACCGGCAACCAGGTCCGCCGCCGGGCGGCTCCTTGGCCGAAATGCTCAAGAACATCCACGATGCCTTCCGGCGCGAGCTTTCCCTGGTACGCAACGAGGTCGCGTCTGCGGGGACGCTCGGCGCGCAGCTCCGGATCAACTGCCTGGCGATGTGCCAGGGCCTGCACTACCACCACACCGGTGAGTCGACCGGACTGTTCCCGGCACTCATCGCACAGCACCCGGAGCTCACTGAGGTGGTCGGTGTACTGCAGAAGGAGCATGACTCGATTGCAGTACTGCTAGCTGAGCTGGAGCGCTTGGTGGAGGTGCCAGGCGCTGATGTGCTGCCACAGGTTGATGAGTTGATCGCACAGCTAACGGCACACCTCGACCGTGAGGAGGCGGAGCTACTGCCTTATTTATGACGGGCTAGGAGTGCGTACGAGTTGGGCAGCCGTCCGGACCACGCTGCTGCGTTCGTGCCGTCCTGGGGACGCCAGAACGGTTCGGCGTACTCCTCTAGTACCTGCAACTGCAGTCCGGCTGTGGTGATCGCGGTGATGATCTGGCCGAGTGTCCATTGCCACTCGCGCGCACCGTTCGCCGGGTACGTGTCGTTGAGGTGCGACTCGGCAAAGTAGCTCCGGTCCGGGCGGATGCGTACGTCATCCTCGTCCCAACTCCACAGTGGTACGGCCGGGTGCGCCTCGTACACGAAGAGGTGGCCACCCGGTCGTACCACGCGCGCCACGTCCCGCGCCCAGGCGTTGATGTCCCGCATCCAGATCAGTGCGCCTTTACCTGTGTACACAAGGTCCGCGGAGTCATCTTTCAAGGGCACACCGGGCACTTCGGCTACCACGTAGTGACAAGGCAGTTGAAGCTCGTTAGCCCGTTGCTGTGCTGCACCGGCTGCGACCGAGCTGTAGTCCACCCCGACCACCGCCCGAGCCCCTGCCTTCACCAGGCCGATGTCATCGAGCCCATGCCCACTCTGCAAATGCACCACCAACGGCCGCTCAGCCAACACCGGTGCGAGCAGCTGCTGTTCCCGCTCCACCAACAGCTCGTCGGATCGAGCAGCCGCCAGCAACTCGTCGTGCTCCCGAACGTGCTTCGTGGAAGCCTGCTCCCACACCACCCGATTCCCCGCAACCACCTCATCCATACACCCAGTCAGCCCTAACCAAGCGCGTCTAGCAACCGTAAATCGTGGTGATCCTGCGGCCGAAGTACATACCCCTGATGTGCTTCCCGCTGCGCACTCACCGGCATACACCGCACCTTCACCCCGCCAATCCACCCTTCGACCGCCGGCGGAATCACCCGATCATTCCCCTCAAAGTCGAGCTGCTCCGTACCCCCATCCACCGCGGTACTCGGATGCAAATCCACCCGATGCCCTTCCACCCCATGCGTCAACTGCACCGTTACATCCGCATACCGAGCATCAGTCACCTCGTACCCCAGCCCGCCGAGCACCTCCACCACCCGATCGAGCTCATGCCGCACAACCCCCAAATCCAAGTCCTCATGAACTCGCGTCTGCCGCCCCACCAGCGCATCCACGCCCCATCCCCCATCGACCCATACCCCCAGCCCTTCCAACGCCCCCACCAACTCCAGCACCCGCTCCGCCGTCATCACCCTCACCTTCCTACCAGTCACATAGACTCAGCCATGAGGGAATTGATCAGCTGGGCCGCCGCTGCGGTCGGTCGTGTTGTCGCCGTACACCCCCTACATGATGATCAGGGTCCTTGGCGGCTGGACGTCGTACACAACGGAGTCAACCGCCAGTACGTCCTCCGTGCCCCAACGCCCCGCATCGGCCAATCGATGATCGCCACCGGCGCCACAGCACTACAGGTAGCCGAACACCACGACCTACCCGCCCCACGCCTGATCGCCGCCGACCTGACCGGTGATCAGTCAGGCACCCCAGCCAGCCTCGAAACGATGATCGCAGGCACCACCAGCTGGCCCGACGGCTCACCCGAACGCCTCAGAGCAGCCGGCGCCGCGCTAGCCCGGCTCCACACCGTCTCCATGGGCCCACGCGAGCACCTACCGTTCCGCCCCCGCCCCATAGCCGTAGACGACTTCGCCACGGACCGCCGCCTCGGCCGCATGCCAACCACAGCTCTCCTCCAGCAAGCCGACGCCCTGATCACAGCCCACGGCCGCCCCGACGAACCCTCCGTCTACCTACACGGCGACGTCTGGCCCGGCAACATGCTCTGGTCCGGCAACCAGGTCACCGCCTTCATCGACTGGAAAACCGCCGGCGTAGGAGCCCTCGGGGTAGACCTCTCCGAACTCCGCAAACAAGCAGCCATCACCTTCGGCCCCGAGGCCCCCACCGAAGTCCTAACCGGCTACCAACAATCCACCGGCCACCCAGCACCCCACGTCCCCTACTGGGACGCCGTAGCCGCCCTAAACACCCCCACCACCTGCTGGACCCCCACCGCCACCATCCGCCGAAACAACTTCCTCAAGACGGCCCTACAAAACCTCCCCTAAACACCAACAGGGCGGCTCCCAAGACCTGGAAGCCGCCCAATGTGGCGGAGGATACGAGATTCGAACTCGTGAGGGGTTGCCCCCAACACGCTTTCCAAGCGTGCGCCCTAGGCCTCTAGGCGAATCCTCCAAGCGGAGAGGATACCGAAGGGGGTGTGGGAATCTGAAATCGGGGAGCTGAGGGGTGGGTGGGGGAACTAGGGTCGGGGGTGTGGATGAGGTCTTGGTGCGGGTGGTGGGGGTTGCTGATGTGGGGGCGTTGCAGGAGTTGATCGAGGCGGATCCGGGGTATACGGAGCGGATCACGGGGTACCGCCGGGGGACGCGGATGCGCAGAGTCTGCTGTTGATGCGGCCGGAGGGGGTAGGGGAGGACGCCAAGGTTGTACTGGGGGCGTTTGTGGGGGAGCGGCTGGTCGTTGTGGTTGATCTGATCAGGGGATACCCGGTGGAGCGGACTGCGTTTGTCGGGCTGCTTCAGGTGCATTCGAGCCAGCAAGGGCGTGGGTACGGCGGTACGACCTATGCGCTTGTTGAGCGGTTCGTTGAAGACACCTGGCCGGAGATCGGGACGTTGCGGCTGGCTGTGGTGGATACCAATGCTCAGGTCGCTGCTGGGTTCTGGGAGCGGCAGGGGTTTGAGGCGACCGGAGAAGTGCGGCCGTATGTGTACGACAAGCTGGAGTCGACCGCACGCCTCTACGAGAAGCAACTGCACAACAAGAACTAGGCGAGTAGTACTGGAGCCAGCGTCCGCCACTGGTCTACTGGTTGTGGGCCGGTTACTCCGGTGATGACGTTGACGGCTACGTGGTCCGCGCCGGCGTCCAGGTGTTCGGTGAGTTTGGACTTGATGTCGGCCGGGGTGCCCCATGCGGCCAGGGCGTCGATCATGTGGTCGGGGAGTTCGGCCTGGTCGCGGTCGCTGAACCCCTGGCGTTTCAGTGACGCCACGTACCCGGGGATGTTCGTGAAGAAGCTGATCGTGTCCCGGGCGATCGCCCGTGCCCGGTCGGCGTCTGGCTCTACTACGACAAGGTGACTGACCGCTAGCAGCTTCTCCGGACCAAGTACCTTCCGCGCCTCGGCCGCGTACGCCGCAGTGGTCAGGAACGGGTACGCGCCGGCGGACCGCTCCGCTGCCAGCTTGAGCATCCGCGGACCGAGTGCAGCGAGTACTCGGCGCTCCACAGGTACATCCACCTCATCCAAGTACGCGTTGAGCGTCGCAAGCGGCTGTGGTCCGTGCGCCCCGCCCAGCCCAGCAGTGAACCGTCCCGGGGCAGTTGCCTCCAATGAGGCGTACGCAGCACTGACCTCCGCCGCGCTGTACTTCACCACCGCCAAGATCCCACTGACGTACTTGATCGTCGCCGTACCTGCTACCAGGTCGGTGATGGCCTGTAGGCCGGGCAGCGCCCCGCCGGACAGCCACACCACCGGGTACCCGAGCGCTTCCGCCGCCTGCGCCGCCGCGATCGACTCCGCCGTGCCGTCGAGCCCGGTCGTGATCCCGAAGGGACCGAATTGATGATTCGTCACGCATCCAGCTTGCGCCCGCACCAGGCAGCCGCGCACGCGTGTTCGCTCAGAGCGAGCGGGTGGATTTCAGGCCGGGTGATCCGATCCCGTACACTCGTGGCTGGTTCCCCGCGTGGCGGTATCTCGCCCAATCCCCCCAGGGCCGGAAGGCAGCAAGGGTAAGTGAGCTCTTCCGGGTGCGCGGGGAATCCTTATGCCCAGGGGTGTGAGGAGCCTGATGAACCCCGAGATCCGGTACCTGCAGGAACTGATCATCGCCGAGCTCGGCGTGCCCGCGGTGTTCGACGTGGATGCCGAGATCGAGCGGCGGGTGGAGTTCCTCGCCGAGCGGCTCCGCCAGACCGGCGCATCCGGGTACGTGCTCGCGATCAGCGGTGGCGTCGACTCCGCCGTCGGCGGGCGGCTCGGCCAGCTCGCCGTCGAACGAGTCCGGGCCGAGGGCGGTCAGGCGACCTTCATCGCGATGCGGCTCCCGTACGGCATCCAGGCCGACGAGGCGGACGCGCAGCGCGCGCTGGCGTTCATCAAGCCGGACGAGACGCTCGACGTGAACATCAAGCCGGCCACCGACGCGATGGTCGAGGAAGTACGGCACGCCGGGCTGGGCGACCGCGAGGACTTCCACATCGGCAACGTCAAGGCGCGCCAGCGGATGATCTCGCAGTACCTGGTGGCCGGCGCCCGGAGCCTGCTGGTGATCGGTACGGATCACGCGGCCGAGGCGGTGATGGGCTTCTTCACCAAGTACGGCGACGGCGCGTGCGACCTGACGCCGCTGTCCGGCCTGAACAAGCGGCGCGTCCGCGCGGTCGGCGAGCGGCTCGGCGCGGACGCCTCGATCACCGGCAAGATCCCGACCGCCGATCTGGAGACGAACAACCCGGGCGTACCAGACGAGGCGGTCCTGGGCGTCACGTACGACGAGATCGACGACTTCCTCGAAGGTCTCGAGATCGACGAGAAGGCCGCGAGCACGATCATCGCGACCCATCGCCGGACGGCACACAAACGCGCTGTGCCGCTCCCCTTCAGCTGAGCATTCGGTGGTCAGCTGACGAAACGCGCTTCAGCTGACCATCGCGCATACTGCTGCTCTAAGCGGTATGCGCCAGTTGTACCTGCCGGATGCGGTTCGCGAGCCGCGCCAGCCGGATCGTCGCGATGTTCCGGTACGCCGGCCGGAGCACCGTGGCGAGCGGGCCGGACTGCTCGAACGTGTGCGTGACCCGGCTGTCCGCGCCGATCGTCCACGTGCTGACCTCGCGGAACCCGGGGACCTGCCAGACCATCTCGACCCGGTCCGCCTCGACGACCGTGTACTGCAGCTCGCCCGCGAACCCCGGGCGGACGCGCAAGGCGTACCGGGTGCCCGGGTTGGTCTCGCGGGGGCCTTCGACGGCGAGGAACGCCTCGTTCCACTCCGGCAACCCGAGCGCGTCGAGCAGGACCTGGCGGATCGCTGCTTGACTGGCGTGGATGGTCTCGGTGGCCTGTTCCATGGCTATCTCTCCTGGGCGAGGTGGGCAAGCTCGGGGCCGCGGCGGCGGGCCAGCGCGGCGCCGGCGGGGAACGCGCCGGCGAGCGTACGAAGGGTGCTGATCGTCTCGTCGAGCGGCTGACCGGCGACGAGGTCGTGAATGGTGCGGTGCAACCGGTTCTCCGCGGTGATGATGCGGCGGTGCAAGGCTCGGCCGGACGGGGTCAGGCTGAGTGTCAGGTATCTCCGGTCGACCGTGTCGATGCCGCGCTTCACCAGACCTTGTGCGACCAGCCGGTCGACCAGCCGGCTCGGACTGTTGCCGGTTTCGCAGACCAGCAGCCCGCCGAGCGCGTTCAGCGTCATCGGGCCGTGGTCCTTCAGCACCCGCAGAACTTCTGCCTGGGAAGGCGTGATGCCGAGCGGGCGCAGCTCGGCAGCCAGCGCCCGGTTGCCCTCGCGCTGAATCGCCAGCACGAGGTAACGAAGCTCCTCGACGATCTTCATGGCAGACATGTTACACGACATATATGTCGTGTCATGTATCGGACGCGGATCGATTCGAGGTCGTTGCCCACGGCTTGTGGGCAGGAAAAGTTCCGGATGAGTGCCGGAGAAAGTCCGGTTGAGGTCATGGTCAAGGTGATGCGCGGCTGGCACAGTGAGTGCATGAAGGGTCTGATGCAGGGCTACCAGTTGTCGCTGGACACGATCTTCCGCCGGGCGGAGCAGTTCTACCCGGACAAGACCGTCCATACGGGCGGTCCGGCGCCGGTCACGCTGACGTACGGCGAGTGGGCCGACCGCACCAGACGCCTGGGCGGTGTACTCGATGCACTTGGGGTCAGCGCGGACGGACGGGTCGCCACCTTTGCGTGGAACTCCGGCCGCCACCTCGAGCTGTACTTCGCCGCCCCCTGCACCGGGCGCGTCCTGCACACGCTGAACATCAGGCTCTTCCCCGATCAGATCGTGTACATCGCGAACCACGCCGAGGACGAAGTGGTGTTTGTCGACCGGTCACTGCTCGGGTTGTTCCTGCCACTGCTCGAACGGCTTCCGCAGGTGCGGCATGTCGTCGTGATGGACGACCTTCCGGCCGGGGCGCCAGGGGCCGAGGCGCCCGACGATCCGCGGTTCCACGACTACGAGGAGCTGCTGGCCGCGGCCGCGCCGGTCGAGTTCCACGTCGAGGACGAGAACCAGGCGGCCGCGATGTGTTACACGAGCGGCACGACGGGCAATCCGAAGGGCGTCGTGTACTCACACCGTTCCACCTGGCTGCACTCCATCGGTGTACTGACCAACTCCGGAATCGGCCTTGCCGAGACGGACACCGTGATGCCGGTCGTGCCGATGTTCCATGCGAATGCCTGGGGTCTGGCCCACGCGGCGCCGATGGCCGGTGCGTCGCTGGTGTTCCCTGGGCCGGACATGAGCCCGGCGGGCATCCTGAAGCTGCTCCAAGAACAAGAGGTCACGCTCTCGGCCGGCGTGCCGACGATCTGGCAGGGCTTGCTGCCACTGCTGGACGGCGTCGAGCTGCCGAAGCTGAGGCGTATCCCGTGCGGTGGTTCCGCCGTACCGGAGGCGTTGTCGGAGGCGTTCCGGCTCAAGCTCGGCCGGCCGATCCTGCAGGCGTGGGGGATGACGGAGACGAGCCCGGTCGCGACGGCGTCCCACGTACCCACGCGAAACAAGGGACTTCCCGAGGAGGAGCAGGCGCATCTGCGGGCTCGCGCTGGTCTGCCGCTGCCCGGCGTCGAGGTACGGATCGTTGAGCCCGGATCGATCACGCCGTTGCCGTGGGACGACGAGGCGACCGGTGAGCTGCAGGTTCGCGGAGCTTGGATCGCCGCGGAGTACTACCGGCCTGACGACGGTGCGCAGCTGAACACCGAGGACGGCTGGATGAAGACCGGCGACGTGGCGGCGATCGATCAGTACGGATCAGTGCGAATCGTTGACCGGACCAAGGACCTGGTGAAGTCCGGCGGCGAGTGGATCAGCTCGGTCGAGCTGGAGAACCTGTTGATGGCGCATCCCGCGGTGAAGGAGGCGGCCGTCATCGGCGTACCGCACCCGCGGTGGGACGAGCGCCCGCTCGCGTGCATCGTCCTCCAGGAAGGATCGACCGCGACAGGAGAGGACATCCTCGAGTACTTGCGTCCGCTGGTGGCGAAATGGTGGTTGCCGGACGCGGTCGAGTTCATCGACGAGGTACCGAAGACATCGGTCGGCAAGTTCTCGAAGAAGGATCTGCGCAGCCGGTTCGCCAACTACCACCTGAAATAGAACAGTGCCCTGGGCAACTAGCTGAAATCGACCCGGAAGTGGTTGTTCAGGTGCTTCAAGGTCGCGTCGACGAAGGAGGTGGGCCACTGATTGCCGGTACGTTCGGCGAGCGCGGTGCCCCGGCTGATGAACTGACGGCAGATGTACTGGTTCGCCGCGATGATCCCGGCCGGATCGGTGCCGGCAGCGGGAACCGCCTCGAGCGCGGCGCGTTGCTCGGCTGACAACAGTGCGTTGAGGCGCTTGGCCCCGCTCGTTCGGCGTACGCCGCGCTCGGCCAGCATCAGTGCGATCAGCTGGTCGCGTACGACCCCGACGCCCTGGTTCGCGACGATGCGCTCGTCGCGGCCGAGCACCGTGACCAGATTGCCGAGGAAGTAGAAGAAGAGGTTGACCGTACTGGCCGGCCAGTACGGCTCGTCGGGGCGACCGCCCTTCGGCGCGATATCACCCTCCGGGAACAACGTCCCGTCCCGGTCGAACAGCACCTGCACACCGTCGTACTGGAATCGGTCGAACGATGCCAGCGGGTGCACGATCAGATCGACGTGCAGCCAGTCGGGCGTGATTCCGAGTCCGCCGATCATCCCGGGCAGGCGGTCCGCGAGTACGGTCGGTCCGGTCAGCTGGTGTAGTACGTCGGCCCAGTGCTCTTCGTACCAGTCTGCGCTGTCGTCCGTGACCACCAGGTGCACGTCGACGTCGCTGAACCGGTCCGCGGCGCCGGTGGCGTAGCTGCCGATCAGGTAGACAGCCAGCACTCGCTCGTCGCCGGGCAGCACCTCACGCGCCCGGGTGATCACCGCCTGCTGCCGCTCGTCCCCGGTCGTCACCCATCTCACCCTAGTGCCGAAACCGCCTACTCCCGGGCGCGGGCGGCGATTTGTCGGTGGGCGGCGCTAGGGTTGCCGGGTGGAAGCGCCCCTTGCCTTGTACCGCCGGTACCGTCCGGAGACCTTCGCGGAAGTGATCGGGCAGGACCATGTCACCGGTCCGCTGCGGAACGCGTTGAGCAACAACCGGGTGAATCACGCCTACCTGTTCTCCGGGCCGCGCGGCTGTGGAAAAACCACCAGCGCGCGCATCCTGGCCCGGGCGATCAACTGCGAGAAGGGCCCGATCGCCGAGCCGTGTGGGGTCTGCAAATCGTGCACCGACCTGGCCCGCGGCGGCCCCGGCAGCATCGATGTGATCGAGATCGACGCGGCGTCGCACGGTGGTGTCGACGACGCCCGTGACCTGCGCGAGCGGGCGTTCTTCGCGCCGGTCGAGAGCCGGTACAAGATCTACATCATCGACGAGGCGCACATGGTCACCACGCAGGGCTTCAACGCCCTGCTGAAGCTGGTCGAGGAGCCGCCGCCGCACCTCAAGTTCATCTTCGCGACCACCGAGCCCGACAAGGTGATCGGCACGATCCGGTCCCGTACGCATCACTATCCGTTCCGGCTGGTGCCGCCGAAGGTGCTCGGCGACTACATGGCGCGGTTGTGCGAGTCCGAGGGCGTCTCGATCGAGGCGGCCGCGCTGCCGCTGGTCGTACGCGCCGGTGCCGGGTCCGTCCGCGATTCGCTGAGCGTGCTCGACCAGTTGATCGGCGGCGCGGGGCCGGAGGGCGTCACGTACGAGCTTGCTGTCGCGCTGCTCGGTTTCACGCCGGACTCGCTGCTCGACGCGTGCGTGGACGGGTTCGCGGCGCATGACAGCGCCGCAGTCTTCCAAACCATCGAAAAGGTGATCGAAACCGGCCAGGACCCGAAGCGCTTCGCCGAGGACCTGCTCCGCCGGCTGCGCGACCTGGTCGTACTGTCCGCCGTACCGACCGCGCTCACCTCCGGCCTGATCGAGGCCGCCGACGACCAGGCCGAGCGCCTCCAGACCCAGGCTGCCGGCATCGGCTCCGCCGAACTCACCCGAGCCGCCGACATCGTCGCCGCCGGCCTGCTGGAGATGCGCGGCGCGACGGCCCCGCGCCTGCAGCTGGAGCTCATCTGCTCCAAGGTCCTCCTCCCCGGCGCCGACGACTCCACCAACGGCATCCAGGCCCGCCTCGACCGCCTCGAACGCCGCCTAACCATCGGAGCCCCCGCCGGAGCGCCAGCGGCCACACCCCCAACACCAGCGACGGCCGCCGACCCAGACGCCGCGACAAGCCGGGGCGCGGCTCGTGCTGCGGCCCGCCCAGCCTCCGATGCACCTCCTGCTTCTGACGGTGTCTCCGGTGCTGCCCCGACCGCTGATTCCGGCACCGCCTCGGCCCCGGACGGTGGGTCGACGGGTGACGCACCTGCAAGCACCACCTCCACCGGCGGCACCTCGGCGAGTACGTCTGCCAGTACATCCGTCAGGTCAGCGGAGGGGGCAGCGGCGGCCGGTGCCGCTGCTGACTCCGGCGCCGCGCCTGCTGGAGCACGTACGGGCGCATGGGGCGATGAGCCGTCCAACTCAGCCGCCGCCTCCGCACAGCCCGCTTCGGCCGCTCAACCCACCTCGCACGCTCAGCCAGACGCGTACGCGCAACCTGACGCGAACGCTCAACCAGCTTCGGCAGCGCAGACCGCTTCCGGTGGTGCGGGTGGAGCTGTTGGTTTGGCGGACATCCGCCGCCTCTGGCCGGAGGTACTGGAAGCAGTAAAGGCCAAGCGCCGTTTCGCCTGGATCATGCTGAGCCAGAACGCCCAGGTCATCGCGATCGACGACCAGACCCTTACCCTCGGCCTGGTCAACGCCGGCGCCCGCGAAAGCTTCGCCCGCTCCGGCAGCGACGAAATCCTCCGCCAAGCCATGATCGACACCATCGGCGTCAACCGCCGAGTCGAAGCAGTAGTAGACCCCTCCACCGACCCAGGCGCCGCCGGCACCCCCACCAACCGCCCCGGCCCCCAACCCAACACCCCCCACACCGGCGCCCCCACCGTCCCGCCCTCCGGCTCAGCCCCCACCGACCAGCACCCCACCTCCCCAACCTCCACCGACCCAGCCCCCGACTCCCAGGCGCCCACCGACACCCAACCCAACGCCCAACCCCCCAACCCCCCACACGCCGGGACCCCACACGGCGGAACCCCACAGTCTGGAACGGCACACTCCGGGACCGCACACTCCGGGACCGCACACGCCGGAACCGCACAGTCTGGGACCCCACACTCTGGGACCCCACACTCCGGAACCGCGCACGCCGGGACCGCACACGCCGGGACCGCGCACGCCGGGACCGCACACTCCGGGA
>NZ_BAAAPH010000028.1:72783-103327 GCF_039531045.1 Kribbella hippodromi
GGACCGCGCAGGCCGGGACCGCGCAGGCCGGGACCGCGCAGGCCGGGACCGCGCAGGCCGGGACCGCGCAGTCTGGGACCGCGCAGTCTGGGACGGCACTCGCCGGGACCGCACACTCTGGAATCCCGCAGTCCGGGGCTCCGCAAGCAGGAGACCCAGCGTCTGGCGCCCCAACCCCCGGCAACCCACACCTGGGCGTACCAGCATCTGACGGCTCCCACGCCGGAGGTCCTGCCGCTCACTCCGCCAGCCAAGCCCCGGCGGGCCCGGCGGCTGCAGGTCAAGTCCCCGGACCTTCGGGTGCAGGCGCCACCGACGGATCCGCAGTCGGTCAGGGCACACCAGGCGCAGACTCTTCCGCCCCAGGCGACCACGGCGCCACCGGCGCAGCCTCACCCAACGCGGGTGCCCCCGGCGCAGGCACTCCTAACGCGGGTGCTGTCGGGACAGGCTCTCCTAACGCGGGTGCCGTCGGGGCAGGTGCCGCCGGTGCGGGTGCTCCCGGCGCTGGTGGTGCAGGTGCTGCCGGGGTAGGCGGTCCGGGTGCGAGCCAGGCTGGTGTTGGCGGTCCGGGTGCGGCCGGGGCTGGTACCGGTGGCTCGCTTGGTGCGGGCGATGGCTTCACCGGTGACGGTGCCGCAAGAGGTGCTGCTGGTTCGGCGATGGGCAGTGCCGGGGCGGACGGCTCAGGCGCGTACGCGGCAGGTGCTGGCGTCGCGGCGACTGCTGGCAGTAAGACGGATGTGAGCGCTGCGCCGGGTTCCAGCGGTGGTGCTGGGGCTCGGGGTGGCGCGCGCAGTGGGCAGTGGGGGGATGAGGCCGGGGCGCCGGTTGATTTGCGGGAGCCGCCGGACTCTGAGTACGACGTACCGCCGGAGTCCGATCCGTGGGAGAACGGAGGCGCCGCACCTTCCGGTCGAGGCAACGGGAATCAGCAGGCGTCGCCCCGGACCCCAACCAGCACCGGGACCGCGACTGGGTTCGGCGCGGGGACTGGGGCTCGGGGTGAGGCGGGGGATCGGCGGGCTCGGGCTGCTAGTAAGCGGCGGGCGGCGGAGGCTGCTGTTGCGGCTGAGCAGGCGCGGCAGGCGGCTGTGGTGTCGCGTCCGCCGGACGTACCGCTGACGCCGGAAGAGGAAGCTGCCTCGATCGGGGAGGACGACGTCGTGCTCGAAGACGACTTCCGGACTCACACGGATCTACTCCGAGAAACCCTCGGCGCCCAGCTCCTCACCGAAGAACCCAACTAACCCCACCTCGCTCACACTGCGACGCCTGGCCAACCGGCACCCACGAGAGTTGACACACGAGTGGATATCCACTGGTGTGGTGGGTTCTCCACCCGTACACCAGTGGAGAACCCACAAGACCAGTGGAGAACCCGCAGCACCATCGGAGAACCGGCACCACCAGTGGATGTCCGGGTCTTGTGCTTGGTGTGGGTCAGGTTCGGGCGGGAGGGGTGGTCTGCAGCTGCCGGCGGTGAGTGTGGAGAGAACCCATGACATGAGTGGGTATCCGGACAGCCCTCAAGGCGTGGTCGAGTCTTCCGGTGGAGCGTGAACGGTCCGTGGAGGGTGTGGACACCTGCTCAGCTGTTCACGGCCCCCGCCGAGTGTTCACGGCCCGGCAGTTGCCCGCGCTCCGGAGGCACCGACCTGCAACCGCGACTGTGCTCGGCCGTGCTCGCATCGGGCGATCGGCAGTTCGACAGGTAGTGCACCCCTGAGACGCCGTACATCCCGACCCCTTCACGCTCAAGTGCACTACCCACTCAACGCACACCTCCTGTCGACCCGCACACGCCGGGGCCCTTTCTGGTGCGAGCAGGAACACAGGGCTCCACCAGCGCCCTGGCGAGGAGCGGGCTGGGTTTTCCACAGGGGGTGGGGGAGGGGTGTGGAGAAGTGGAGGGTGGGGTCCACGGGGATGGGGTGGGTGTGGATGGGGGTTTCCACAGGGTTGTGGATAAGTTTGGGGAGAACGGTCGGTTTCTTGGGGGCTGGTGGGGTTGTCGGGGGGACCGGCTAGTGTTGAGGTTCCGGCTGTAGGTGGGTTTCGAGCGGTTGGGACGAGGAGATCGCGGTGTTCGACGGTGGCGGTGCTGGGGGCTTCGACATGTCCAATCTGCTTGCGCAGGCGCAGGCGATGCAGAACCAGCTGATGGAAGCTCAGGCTGATCTCGAGGAGCAGGAGATCGAGGGGTCGGCCGGGGGTGGGCTGGTGACGGCGCTGGTGTCGGGGACTGGGGAGCTGCTCAGCCTGACCATCAAGAAGGAAGCCGTGGACCCGGACGACACCGAGACGCTGGCCGATCTGGTCGTGGCGGCGGTGCGGGACGCTTCCGAGAACGCGAAGCAGGCTGCTGCTGCCGCGATGGGGCCGCTCGCCGGTGGGCTGGGTGGTGCGTTCGGGGGCGAAGGTGGCATCCCGGGGTTCGGAGCGCCGGCTGGGTTCGGTGGCGGGGGTTCCGCGCCGGCTGGGTTCGGGCTGCCGAGTGCGACGCCGCCGGCGGTCGAGTCAGGCGACGAGGACGCGCCGGGCAGCGAGCCCAACGGCCGTGACGGTGGACAGCCGGGCAGTGACACCACCGGTGGCAGCCAGCCGCGCGACGAGGCCCGCGACGGCGGGCAGTCCGCCGGGGCGCAGGCGGATGGTGCACGGCCGGGCGAGGCGCGGCTTGGTGGCGGTGCGGCCGGCGACGGCTCCGGTGCGGGTCGGGCGACCGGCAGGTCCGGTGCGGCCGGGGATGCGGGTAGTGGTCGGGGGGTCGGGTTTGTCAACCCGGGGAGTGGGGCCGGCGACTCCGGTCAGAACCCGGGCTGACGTGTACGAGGGGGCCGTTCAGGATCTCATCGACGAGTTGGGGCGGTTGCCCGGGGTGGGGCCGAAGTCCGCGCAGCGGATCGCGTTCCATCTGCTCGCGGCGGACGAGACCGATGTCCGGCGGCTGGCGCATGTGCTCGTGCAGGTCAAGGAGAAGGTCAAGTTCTGCGAGATCTGCGGCAACGTGTCGGAGGAGACGCAGTGCCGGATCTGCCGCGACCCGCGCCGGGACCTGTCGCTGATCTGCGTGGTCGAAGAGGCCAAGGACGTGGTCGCGATCGAGCGTACTCGCGAGTTCCGCGGCCGCTATCACGTACTCGGCGGGGCGATCTCGCCGATCGAGGGGATCGGGCCGGACGAGCTGCGGATCAAGGAACTGATGCAGCGGCTGGCCAGCGGCGAGGTGACCGAGATCATTCTCGCCACCGATCCAAACCTGGAGGGTGAGGCGACGGCGACGTACCTGAGCCGGCTGCTCCGGCCCATGGGCTTGCGCGTGACCCGATTGGCTAGTGGACTTCCTGTAGGCGGTGACCTCGAGTACGCCGACGAGGTCACACTCGGACGGGCGTTTGAAGGGCGACGATCGATCGATGACTGAACCAACCGATATTGCGGAGCGGGCGCTGGGCACCGACTCCGAGGACCTGACCGAGTTCGCCGAGCAGATCGCCGACCAGGTCCGGAGCTTCCTGATCTCGGTGCGCGACATCGCCGCGCAGCCGGACGAGGACGGGGTCGACGAAGGCCTCGCCTCGCTGCCGTACCTGCTGCTCGAGGTCAGCCAGCTGCTGCTCGCGGGCGGCCGGCTGGGCGCCTTCGAGGACTTCGTCCCGGAGGAGCGGTTCGAGAGCGACGCCGGTCCGGACCCGGATCTGGACGCGATGCGCGCCCGGCTGGCGGTGCTGTTCGAGGGCCTCGACGAGTACGCCGAGGTGTTCGATCCGTATGCCGCGCCGCCGGAGATCACCGTCAACCGGCTCTCCGACGACCTGACCGCGATCGCGACCGACCTGGTCCACGGCCTCGCGCACTACGAGGACGGCCGGGTTGTCGAGGCACTGTGGTGGTGGCAGTTCTCGTACGTGTCCACTTGGGGTGCCGCGGCGAGTGCGGTACTGCGCGCGATCCAGTCCTTGATCGCACATGACCGGCTCGAGCCGGCCCATGACGCCGAGACCGAGGCAACCGACCGCGAGCTCGTCGAGGTAGCCGAAGAAGCCGTCCAGCGCCGCTAGTCCGGGAGCATGGGCATCTGGAGGCCCTGGTCTTTGCCGAGCAGCACGCCGCGGGTGATCGCGTTCGTGCCGAACTTGTCCTTGACCAGGTCCAGGGCGCTGTCGAGTTCGTTGTTGGCGGCCTTGTCGAACGGGAGGGCGAGCTGGATCGCCGCCTCGGTCTGCAGGTTGCCGACCGAGATGCCGATCATGGTCAGGCCCTGGGCTTCGATCAGCGGCTGCGCGGTCCGCAGCAAGGTGCGCGCGGTGTGCAGGATCGCCCGCGTCTGATCGGTTGCCTCTGGCAACGTATGCGACCGGGTGGCCCGGCTGAAGTCGTCGAACCGCAGCCGCAGCGTCACCGTCCGCCCGGAGCGACTGGCGCTGCGCATCCGCCGGCTGACCCGGTCGACCAAACCGGCCAGCACCGCGTCCAGGGTCGCGGGTGACTTCGGTGAACGCCCCAGCGCGCGTTGCGAACCGATCGAACGGCGCCGCCGCCCGACCTCGATCGGGCGCGGATCCCGGTTGTGCGCGAGCGCGTGCAGGTGCCGCCCCGACGCGCGCCCGAGGATCGACACCAGTGCCGCCTCGGGCATCATCGCGACGTCGCCCACCTTGGTCAGCCCGCGGCTCCGGAGTTTCTCCGCCGTCACCTCGCCGACGCCCCACAGTCGCGAAACGTCCAACGGATGAAGGAAATCCAGCTCCCGGTCCGGCGCGACCTCGAGCAGGCCGTTCGGCTTCGCGACGCCGCTGGCCACCTTGGCCAGGAACTTCGTCCGCGCCACCCCGACCGTGATCGGCAGCCCGACCCGGGACAGCACCTCCGCGCGCAGCCGCTGCGCGATCTCGACCGGCGTCCCACGGATCTTCCACAGGCCGCCCACATCCAGGAACGCCTCGTCGATCGACAGCCCCTCGACCAGTGGGGTGGTGTCCTCGAAGACTTTGAACACCGCTTTGCTGGCCTCGGAGTACGCCGACATGCGCGGGTCGACCACGATCGCGCCGGGGCAGCGGCGCAACGCCTGGCCGCCGCTCATCGCGGTCCGGACGCCGAACGCCTTGGCCTCGTAGCTGCAGGCAAGCACCACGCCGGCGCCGACGATCACCGGCCGGCCACGCAGGCGCGGGTCGTCCCGCTGCTCGACCGACGCGTAGAACGCGTCCAGATCAGCATGCAGGATGGTCGCTCCGCCGGAACCGGGCACGAACACATGTTCGCATACACCGCCGACAAAAAGACCGCCGAAACGAGATAGGGATTTTTCCGGAGGCGGCGCGCGCGGCGGTCAGGAGAGAATGCGGCTCATGGACCTGTCGGCGTACCGCGATCTCTGGAAGACCCACGGCGTGATGGCCCTGCTGGCCTCCGCGCTGATCGCGCGGCTACCGGTGATGGCGACCATGGTCCCGCTGGCCTTCCTGGCCAAGGACGCCGCCGGAAACTTCGGCTGGGCCGGCGTGGTTGCCGGTGCCTACTCGGTCGGTACGGCGATCGCCAGCGTGGTTTGGTCCCGGATGGCCGACCGGCGAGGCGCCCGCAAGGTCGTCATCGGTACGGGTATGGCCTGGGGCGTCTGGATGGCCGTACTCGCACTACTGCCCTACAGCTGGTACCGGCTGCTCCCTGTCGCTGCCCTACTCGCCGGAGCGTTCGTCGCGCCGGTCACCTCCGCGCTACGGGCGAACTGGCCGCGGCTGGTGCACGGCTCCAAGCTCCGAGCGGTGTACTCACTCGACGCCACCGCGCAGGAGCTGCTCTTCGTCTTCGGTCCGCTGATCGGCGCGATCATCGTCAGTTTCGCCAGCCCACGGGCCGGTCTGCTCGCTTGCGCGATCACGGCGGCCGGCGCGATTTGGTGGTTCGGTCTGAACCAGCAGCCCGCCGTACCGCATGATGCCTCCGCCGGTCCGCGCCCTACTGCCTGGCAGCTGATCTTCCACCCGCACCGGACGCCGATCCTGCTTGCCTGGGCCTGTCTGGTGATGGGCTTCGCGTCGATGTCGCTCGGCATGGTTGCGGTTGCCGATGAGCACGGCAACCGGCTGATCGCGGGCATCCTCGAAACGGTCGCGGCGGCGGGCAGTGTGACCGGTGGAGTGGTTGCCGGAGCGCTGCCTGGCCGGCGTACGTCGGCGGTGTGGCGCCGGATGCTGGTGCTCTCCGGACTGGTCGTGCTGTGCATCTTCGTCACGTCGTCGGTAGTCGCGCTGGCGATCGCCATGTTCGCCACCGGTTGCATGATCGCCCCGACGATCGCGGCCATCTACGAGCGGATCGGTGCGTTGACGCCGACGTCCGCGCACGCCGAGATCTTCGGCTGGGCGCAGAGCGGTGGAATGGTCGGGTCCGCGATCGGCTCCGCTGTCGCTGGTGCGGCCGTGGAAGCGGGCGGAGTGCGCTACGCGTGGGTCCTGACGGCCGGTCTCTCGGTACTGGCCACTCTGTCCCTGCTCCGCGTACCACCCCACCGGCCGGCCGAGACCAGTGCGGTCGAGGGGGCTGCGGTTGCCGCGTAGCGGACGCGATAGTTCGCCTCCAGTACGCCGCCGTCGCGGGCGCACATGGAGATCAGCCGGAGCGGGCGGCGGTCCAGCAGTACGCCTCGTCCCGCTGCGACCGGGTGGATGAGCAGGGAGAACTCGTCGATCAACCGCCAGCGCAGGAGCGATCGGACCAGCCCCAGGCTGCCGACGACGTGGAGGTCCTCGCCCGGAATCGACTTCAGCGCGGTCAGTACGCGACGGGTCTCGCCGTGCAGCAGCTCGATCCCCGGACGCACGCTGACCGGTCGGGAGGCGATCACCAGCGTCCGGCCGCCGGCAAGGTCGAGTGCGTCCAAGTACCGCTCGTACGTCTGCCGTCCGAGCACCACGGTCCCGGTGCCGGCCGGCAACTGCCCGAGCCCACCCCGAGGCAACCACCGCTCCGGCCGCTCGACGATCCCGTCCTCGGACATGCACAGCCGCACCACAAGGTTCCGCATAACCAAACCCCCTTTAGCGGGGGTCTGAGGACCCTGCGCCTACTGCGGGGCACTCGGCACGGCAGCTCGCCGCACGGGAGGAAAGGCCACGATGAAACCACATCGAGGCCTCCCCTCCCGCACGCCGAGCTACCGCACCGAGCACCTCCTCGCTACGGCGCAGGGTCCTCAGACCCCCTCTGAGTTCTACCAACCCAGATGCAGCCGGCGGGCGGAAGGTTTCAGTCCTTGGTGCGGCGGCCGCGGTGGAGTTCGGTTTCGAGGGCGTCGAGGCGGTTCGTCCAGAACTTGCGATACCGGTCCAGCCAGGTATCGATCTCGCGCAGCGGGCCGGGGTCGACCGCGTACAGCCGCCGGGTGCCGTCGACCGTGACGGTCGCGAAGCCGTTGTCGCGCAGCACCCGCAGATGCTGGGAGACGGCCGGCTGGCTGATGCCGAACTCGGCACCGATCGTGCCGGCGATACTGCCGGCCGGGAGCTCGCCCTCGGACAGCAGTTCCAGGATCCGGCGGCGGACGGGATCGCCGAGAATGTCGAACGCATGCACCCGGCCATTATTTCAGCGAAGACTTATATGAACAAGTGGCCGAACGGTTTCCGGCCGCCGCCGACCCGGGCCGGGGAACCTTCCGGCCGGTCCGCCGATCCACCGGACGGTCCGCCCGGGTGCTGGTCAGCCGGTAGGCAACGGGCAGGTCACGGCTAGAATGACCGCAGAGACTACGCCTGGTGCAACGCCGCACGGCGTACCGCAACCAGTGGTTTGAGGAGACAGAGCTGTGGGACGCGTCGTACACAAGTACGGCGGTTCTTCGGTCGCCGACGCCGATTGCATCAAGCGCGTGGCCCAACGGATCGTCGCGACAAAGAAGGCCGGCAACGACGTGGTGGTCGTCATTTCCGCCATGGGTGACACCACCGACGAATTGATGGACCTGGCCCAGCAGGTCTCCCCGCTGCCGCCGCCGCGGGAACTCGACATGCTGCTCACCTCGGGTGAGCGGATCTCCGCCGCGCTGCTGGCGATGGCGATCGCGAACCTGGGGTACGAGGCGCGCAGCTTCACCGGCTCGCAGGCCGGCGTGATCACCACCTCGGCGCACGGCAACGCCCGGATCATCGACATCACCCCGGGCCGGATCGAGGACGCCCTGGGTGCCGGGTACGTCGCGATCGTGGCCGGTTTCCAGGGCGTGGCGCAGGACACCAAGGACATCACCACGATGGGCCGCGGCGCCTCCGACACCACCGCGGTCGCGCTGGCCGCGGCGATCGAGGCGGACTACTGCGAGATCTACACCGACGTGGACGGCATCTTCACCGCGGACCCGCGGATCGTGCCGGCCGCCAAGCAGATCCCGAAGATCTCCTACGAGGAGATGCTCGAGATGGCCGCCTGCGGCGCGAAGGTGCTGCACCTGCGCTGCGTCGAGTACGCGCGGCGCTACAACGTACCGGTTCACGTGCGTTCCTCCTTCTCGCAGAAGGAAGGCACCTGGGTCGTCGATGCGAAGGAACTGGATCAGATGGAACAGGCGATCATCTCCGGCGTGGCCCACGACCGTGGCGAGGCCAAAATCACCGTGGTCGGAGTGCCGGACAAGCCGGGTGAGGCGGCCCGGATCTTCGAGACCGTTGCCGGTGCCGAGACCAACATCGACATGATCGTGCAGAACGTGTCGGCGGTGGCGACGAACCGGACCGACATCTCGTTCACGCTGCCCCGCGCCGACGGCGCCCGGGCGATGTCCGCGCTGGCCCGGATGAAGGACGAGGTCGGCTACGAGCAGTTGCTGTACGACGACCAGATCGGCAAGGTCTCGGTGGTCGGTGTCGGAATGCGCTCGCACCCGGGCGTTTCGGCGAAGTTCTTCTCCGCGCTGGCCGACGCCGGCGTGAACATCGAGATGATCTCCACCTCGGAGATCCGGATCTCGGTGGTGGTGGACGAAAACCTGGTGGATGCTGCCGTGACCGCGGCGCACACCGCATTCGATCTGGACGACGAGCACACCCAGGCCGTCGTGTACGGAGGAACTGGACGGTGACCGCTGTGAGCGCTGTGGACAACACGATCGAGGACCGGGCGGGGCTGCCATCGCTGGCGGTGGTCGGCGCCACCGGTGCGGTCGGGTCGGTGATGCTGACCCTGCTCTCGACCCGGCAGAACGTCTGGGGAGAGATCCGGCTGATCGCGTCCGAGCGCTCCGCGGGCAAGCGGCTGAAGGTCCGCGGCGAAGAGGTCGAGGTGGTCGCGATCAGCGCGGACGCCTTCGACGGTATCGACGTGGCGATGTTCGACGTACCCGACGAGGTGTCCTTGGAGTGGGCGCCGGTCGCGGCCGCGAAGGGCGCGGTCGTGGTGGACAACTCGGGCGCGTTCCGGATGGACCCGGACGTACCCCTGGTGGTCCCCGAGGTGAACGCCGAGGCGGCCCGGAACCGGCCGAAGGGCATCATCTCGAACCCGAACTGCACGACCCTGTCGATGATCGTCGCGATGGGCGCGCTGCACCACCGGTACGAGCTCGAGCAGCTGGTGGTCGCCTCGTACCAGGCCGCATCCGGGGCCGGACAGTCCGGGATCGACGCGCTCTACGACCAGCTCGCGAAGGTGGCCGGCAACCGGGAGCTCGGCAGCTCGCCGGGTGACGTGCGGCGGGTGGTCGGCAACGATCTCGGCCCGTTCGCCGCGCCGCTGGCGCTGAACGTGGTGCCGTGGGCCGGTTCGCTCAAGGACGACGGCTGGTCGTCGGAGGAGCTGAAGGTACGCAACGAGTCGCGGAAGATCCTTGGGCTGCCGGACCTGAAGGTGTCCGCGACCTGTGTACGGGTTCCGGTCGTCACCACGCACTCGCTGTCGGTGCACGCGCGGTTCGTGCAGGAGGTCGACGCGGACGGCGCTCGTGAGGTACTGCGGGATGCTCCGGGCGTGCTGCTCTTCGACAACCCGGCCGAGGGCGAGTTCCCGACGCCGGCCGATGTGGTCGGCACCGATCCGACCTGGGTCGGGCGGATCCGCAAGTCCCTCGACGATCCGAACGCGCTGGAACTGTTCGTCTGCGGCGACAACCTGCGCAAGGGCGCGGCCCTCAACACCGCCCAGATCGCCGAGGTCGTGGCAAAGGAATTCATCCCAGCCCAGGCGTAGTTTTTAGGTCGCTTCTCGGGCAGCCGTGGTCAGGTCTGTGGTGTCGGGGAAGCGGCCTACTGGCGTGCGGCGGAGGAGTTCCGCGTGCAGGTGTGCGCAGTCGACCGGTGGGTCACTGGTGCAGGTCAGTAGGTGCCGCAGGTACTCCCGAGCCGCGGTCAGGTCGTCGATCCGGGCGTCCAGCGCCGCGATCTCCTCGTTCACCGTCCGCTGCCACCGCTCGCGTTCCACCGCCGCACCAACCACGATCGCGGTCTTGTCGAGCGGCATCAGCCCGACCACATGACACAAGTAGACGAACCCGATCAGCCGCAGTTCCTCGTCGCCGTACCGCCGGCGTCCGTCCGCGCCGCGGTCCGTCCCGAGCACGCCCTCACGTTCCCACCAGCGCAGCGTGGACGGCGCCACCTCGTACAGAGCCGCCGCCGGCCCGATCGGCACCGTTGACATGAAGGCGACTTTAGCATCGAAAGTTAGGGCAACCTAACTTCTCGATGAAAGGTGCCCTGTGCTCGACACCACCACAGCCCGGCATCGTACGGCGGTCGTGGCGATGTACCTGACCACGTTCATGGTCATCCTGGACGTCAACGTCGTCATCACAGCACTGCCGTCACTGCAGACAGATCTGCACACCACACCGGCAACCGTGCAGTGGGTCATAGGTGCGTACACACTCTGCCTGGCAACGCTGTCGCTGTCCGCCGGAGCACTCGGCGACCGGTACGGACGCAAGCGGATGTACTTGGGCGGCGTGGCGCTCTTCGTGGCCGGCTCGGCGGCCTGTGGGTTTGCGGCGAGTGCAGGACTGCTACTGACCGGCCGGTTCGTCCAGGGCATCGGTGCGGCGATCGCCTTGCCCGCAACGCTTTCCCTGCTCGCGCAGACCTTCCACGAGCCGCGGGAGCGCGGCCGGATCATCGCCGGTGCGGCGATGGCCGGCGGTCTGGCCGGTGTGGTCGGGCCGACTGTCGGCGGTTTGCTGATCGCACTGGCCGGCTGGCAGGCGATCTTCCTCGTCAACGTGCCGATCGGCGCAGTGATCCTCTGGATGGCGGCCCGCAGCCTGAGTGAGTCAGCTGACCCGGAGCATGCGTCGCTGGACCTCCCCGGTCAGCTGCTCGGCATTGCCTGGCTCGGGGCGCTGTCGTTGGGGCTGATCAACTCAGGCACATCCGGTTGGTCCGCGTACACCCTTGTACCGCTGGTGATCGCAGCAGTCTGCTTGATCGCCTTCATCGTGGTGGAGCTGCGGCAGGAGGCCCCGATGCTTCCACTGCGCTGGTTCGGTTCAGCCCGGTTCGCCGTACCGAACCTGGCTGCCTTCATGCTCGGCTTCACCGCGTTCACCTTGGTCACGCTGTTCCCGTCGTACCTGAAGTCGGATCGTAGCCATGTCGTTCTGTGAGCCAAGGAGTTGGTCTTGTGAGTTGTCTTCCTAAGACCGCTTGGCCTCCGACTTTACATCGCCGGTAAGTGGCTGCACAGGTCCGGTCCGGCCTGGCCGATCATCGCCGGGTACGTACTGCTCACCGCCGCCGCGCTGATGCTCTTCACCGAACAGCCGAGTACTGGCTTCGCAGAGACCGCACTGTTCGGCGTACTGCTGGGCTGCGGCGCCGGACTGGCCAATGCACCGACCAACTCCGCAGTGATTGATGCAGTAGGTCGACAGCGCAGCGGCACGGGCTCCGCGACCGTGAATGCAACCCGCCAGTCCGGTACGACGTTGGGCATCGCCGTACTGGGCAGTGTGATCGCATCCGCGCCTACGCACACTGTCGGACTGCACCGGATCGCTGGTGTCTCCGCAGCGATCGGACTGGCCTTGGCCGCGATCGTGACCGTCACGCGGCGCAAGGCCTTCTAATGCGCTGTTAGAGCCAGTTCTCCCGGGCGGCGTGCAGTGCGAGCTGGAAACGCGTGCTGGCGCCGGTGCGGTTCATCAGCCGCTCCAGGTAGCGGAAGAATGTCCGGCGGCTGATACCGAGCGTACGGGCGATGGTGTCGTCCGCCGCACCGGTCGCGAGTAGTGCCAGCAGGCGGCGCTCGATCGGCTCCAGCCGGTCGTCCTCCGCGCCGACCGACGCGTGCAGCGGAAGCGCATTGCGCCAGCACAGCTCGAACATGCCCATCAGGGCGGTCAGCAGACTGCTAGGACGGATGATCAGCAACGAGCGGTTCACGTCGGTGTCGCGCACCGACATCGACACGAACGCGATCGAGCCGTCGATGATCGTCAGCTTGGCCGGCACATCCGGGAGTACGCGTGCCTGCTCACCGGCTTCCACACAGGGCAGGATGTTCTCGGTCAGGTACCCGGGCACTTCGACCGACTCCGGTGAGTACACCACCCGGTACGAGACGCCGCGCTTCAGGTGGTCGATCTCCTCCTGGTTGGGGCCGCCGATGTAGTACGGCGGGGAGTCGATGGCCAGGATCTCGCGCTGGGCGCCGCTCTTGATCTGGCGGATCCGCTGCACGATCGCGGTCCCGGTGACCACCTCGATCAGGTGCGTGGTCGACTCGTTGTGCACGGTCCGGCGGAACTCGTCGTAGGCGTTCAGGACCTGGATGCGGGCCTGTTTCAGCTCGGACTCGCGCCGCAGCGTCATCGCTTCCAGGCCGGCGTCCGGCGGGACCGGCAGGTACCGGGAGTGGTCCGAGCCGGAGCGGCGGGCCAGGCCGGCCCGGACCAGGCCGCCGAGGGTGCTGTCGATCGGGCGGTCCCGGTCGGGAACCGCGTCGTCCAGTTCGGCGATCGACGCCGGACCGGTCCGCAGCAGGTGCTGGTAGACCTTGATCTCGTCGTCGTCGAGTCCGAGCACCTTCAAATGATCGGCACGCTCCGTGTCCGTTGGGCTCACAACTCTCCCCTCCCTTCCGAGTACTGTCACCGTCAGCTACCGTCCCTCCAGGTTAGAGGGGCCGAACCAGCGCCGTCGGCACGTTCCGTGTCGGCGTAGCTGCGGGCAGCAATATTTGTTGTCCTGTCAGCATTCTTGTGCCGTGTCACCATCTGGCCACCCTATTCGCGCGCCGCTGAGCGAGAATTGAGGTCCAGCAGCCCGGCGACGGACCACCTGAGCGCCGCCGGGCTGCTGTTCCAATTCTGGCGCGTGGTCCCAATTCTGACCTGTGCCGGCGATCCCGTCAGCAGGCCCGGTTTCGGTTGGGTCTCGATCCGGCGGATCGGTGCCCTCGCACTTCAGTGCCATCACCCACCGTGCCGGAGGGTGTACAAACTGTGGCATCTCTCTCATCGTGAGGCCGTGAGGAGGAGCGCCCGATGCGACCGGTCAAGCCCCGTGCCGCCGAACGCGCCGGCGCCGTCCCCAGCGCGCGGGCGTCTTTGCAGGGATCCCGTTGTGCGCTGTCCGTTGCCGGCCTCCGCGCGATGACCGCCGCCCTGGTCATCGTGCCGACCGATCCGGTGCGCGGCGCGTCCGTACCCGCCCAGCGCGGACGCCGTTCCCGGATCGACGGTGAACCCCAGGAGGTGCCGAACGGTGCTCCGTGGATGGTGAGGCTGTCCATGGGGAGCGCGGATGTGATGTTGCGTGTCACGTCCGCCGCCCGGCGCGCCCCGGCCAGGACGCACCCCCTGGGGTCCCACCGGTAACTCCCGTCACACCCAGGCGGCGCCGTCCGCGCCCCGGTGCGGCAGGTCACGTCAACTTCACCCCGGCGAGTAGCGTCGTACGTATGACTTGACGGCGATTTGACTCAGGACTTGTCTCCCAGTTCCGCGCCTACTGCGGGGCGCTCGGCACGGCACCTCGCCGCACGGGAGGAAAGGCCACGATGAAACCACATCGAGGCCTCCCCTCCCGCGCACCGAGCTACCGCACCGAGCACCTCCTCGCTACGGCGTGGAACTGGGAGACAAGCCCTAGCTGGAAGGCGTTTTGGCCGTCGCTGGCTGTCAAATGTATATTCCGGATAACGATCGGCGAAGGACGACGCAGGTGTTGTGGACGCAGCGGGGTACGACGTTTGGTAGCCGTCTGTACGTCGTTGCTCACTAAGGAGGACCGCTGTGTCGTCGGCGTACGAGCCGATCCGCTACTCTGCTTCCCGGTCTGCGTGGCACGCCGTTACCCCGGGCGGCATCCGCCGAAACCCAGGTGAGTCGGTCATCGTGGACCTTACTTTCCGGCAGAGAGAGGCATCGCCTGAATGAACGCGACTAGCGTCGACGAGGAGTTCAACCCGTCGGTGCACGTGTACGAACCGCACAAGGTCGGCCTGCCCGCGCTGCGCCCGTACTTCAAGGCGTTGTGGCAGCGACGGGAGTTCGCGGCGGAGATGTCCCGGACCAACATCCGGGGCGCGCACACGAACACCTTCTTCGGCCAGGTGTGGCTGGTGCTGAACCCACTGCTGCTGGCTTTGGTCTATTACCTGCTGGTCGACATCATCGCCGGTGGTGGGTCGAAGATCGACGCCGGCGAGCGGTTCGCACACATGTGCGGCGGTCTCTTCGCCTTTTACTACTTCTCCGGTGCGATGACGACCGGTGCGGCCAGTGTGGTCGGCGGCGGCAAGCTGCTGATGAACATGTCGTTCCCGCGGATGCTGCTCCCGCTGTCCGCGGTCCGGACGGCGTTCTTCCGCTTCCTGCCGACCCTCGTCGTGTACCTGATCATCCACCTGCTGATGGGACAGAAGCTGCGCTGGCCGATGCTGCTGGCGCCGGTCTTCCTGATCATGCTGACGGTCTTCGCGGCCGGCATGGGCATGGTCTTCGCGGCCCTGCAGGTGTACTTCCGGGACACCACCAGCTTCCTGCCGTACTTCGTCCGGATCTGGCTGTACATGTCGCCGGTGCTGTGGTTCGCGGAGCAGGCCCCGGCGAAGTTCAAGGGCTTCATCCAGTACAACCCGCTCTACCCGTTGATCGGGGGCTGGACCGACCTGCTGGTCCGCGGCGAGATCCCGAAGTGGCAGATGTGGGCCGGTGCCGGCATCTGGGCGCTGGTGGCTTTCGTGGTCGGCTCGTTGTTCTTCATGTCGAGGGAGCGTGAGTTCGTTGTCCGTCTCTGAGACCGAGAAGAAGCCGATGCAGAAGACCAGGTCCGGGATTCCGGCCGTCAAGGTCCAGGACGTCTCCATCACCTACCGGACCACGTTCGAGCGGGTGCCGACGTTCAAGAGCGCGATCGTCCGGCTCGGCCGCGGCGAGCGTGCGATCCGCGAGGTCAAGGCCGTCCAGAACGTGTCCTTCGACGTCGATCACGGCACCACCATCGGCATCATCGGTGCGAACGGGGCCGGCAAGTCGACGCTGATGCGTTCGGTGGCCGGCATCCTGCCGCCGACCTCCGGCCGGATCGAGGTGCACGGCCGGGTGTCCACCCTGCTGGCCCTCGGCGTCGGCTTCAATGCGGCCCTGTCCGGCAAGGAGAACGTCGTCCTCGGCGGCCTCGCCTCCGGCATGAGCCGCAAGGAGATCGAGGCCCGGTACGAGGAGATCGCCGACTTCGCGGAGCTCGGCGACTTCATGGAGATGCCGATGCGGACGTACTCGTCCGGCATGTTCAGCCGGCTGGCGTTCTCGGTCGCGGTGCACATGGATCCGGACATTCTCCTGATCGACGAGGCGCTGTCGGCCGGTGACGCGTCGTTCAAGACCAAGGCCGCGGCCAAGATGAACGAGCTGGTCAGCAACAGCCGGACGATGTTCCTGGTCAGCCACGCGATGAGCAGTGTCCGCGAGCTGTGCAACGACTGCATCTGGCTGCACAAGGGCGAGCTGATGATGCGCGGCGAGCCGAACGAGGTCATCCAGGCGTACACGAAGTTCCTGCAGGTCGGCGAAGCGGAATCCGTCTCACTCGAGGACCTCTGACCAATGTCACGCAGCACGGCGCCGGACGTGGGGATCATCACGACCGGTCACGACGTCGCCGACGCGCGCCTGCACAAGATCACCGCGGCCCTGCGGAACCACGACCTCCGGGTCGAGCTGTGGGGCCTCGGTGACGCCGCGGGCGGTCCGGCCGGCGCGGTCGTGCACGCCCGGCCGCGCGGCACGCTGGTGCGGCGGCTGGCCCGGACCGCCGTGCTGCCGTGGCGGACCAAGGCCAAGGTGGTGATGACGGTCGACCCGGACATGATCCCGATCACCCGCCTGGTCACCACGATCCGGCGCCGCAAGCTCGTCGTCGACGTCCATGAGGACTACGAGCGGCTGCTCGCCGATCGCGCCTGGGCGCAGGGTCCGGCCGGTCTTCCGGCCCGGCTGATCGTCCGGGCCGGCTCCAAGCTGGCCGCCGGCGCCGACCTGACCGTGGTCGCCGATTCACATCTGGCGCCACATCAGGCCAAGCACCGGCTGGTCGTACAGAACCTTCCAGACCTCGGTTTTCTCGCCCCGTCCCCGCCGACCGGCACACCACGCGCCGTGTACGTCGGGGATCTGCGTACCAGCCGTGGACTGTTCGACATGGTCGAAACCGTTGCCGGAGCGCCGGATTGGTCGCTCGACCTGGTCGGCCCGGTCGCGCAAGCGGACCGGGACCAGCTGGAGGACCGGATCGCCGAGCCCGAGCTGGCCGGCCGGGTCCGGCTGCACGGGCGGCAGCCACCGGCCGATGCCTGGCGGATCGCGCATGGCGCCTGGGCCAGCCTGGCCATGCTGCAACCCACGCCGGCGTTCGTGGAAGCGATGCCGTCCAAGATCTACGAGTACCTCGCCAGCGGGCTTCCCGTGCTGTCCACCCGGCTGCCCCGGCAGACCCGGGTGATCGAGGAGTCCGGTGGCGGAGTCCTGGTGGACTCGGTGGCCGAGGCATCCGGCATACTGCGGCGCTGGTCCGCCGATCCCGGCGAGCTGGAGAAGCTGCGCGACCACGCGCTGCAATGGGCGACCGACCATCTGGCCAAGAACACGCCCTACGACGACCTGGCCGACGCGATTCTCAACCTGCTAAGAGGCTCATCTCGATGAGAGGACGGGCATGACCGACCGCCCACACCTGCTGTACGTCGCCTGGGGCTTCCCGCCCTGCCGGGGTGGTGGTGTGTACCGGGCCCTGGCCACCGCCAACCGGTTCGCCGCGCTCGGCTGGAAGGTGACAGTGCTGACGGCCGACCGCGACACCTTCTTCCGTTTCACCGGCGCGGACCTGACCCTCGAGGAGCGGGTCGACCCGTCCGTCGAGGTGGTCCGGGTCCCGTTCGAGTGGCCGATCCTGGAAGCCGACCTGCGCAAGTGGTCCAAGCGCCGCGCGCAGAACCCGAAGGTCTGGAGCAAGTGGCGGACCAAGCAGGACCAGATCCCGTTCCCGGAGAGCGGGTACGGCCCGTGGCGGTCGGTGATCGAGAAGGCCGCCGAGCGCATCCACCAGGCGGACAAGGTCGACCTGACCGTCGCCACCGCGAACCCGCATGTCGCGTTCACCGCCGCCTACCACCTGCACAAGAAGTTCCAGGTGCCGTACGTGATGGACTACCGCGACGCGTGGCTGCTGGATGTCTTCACCGGTGACCGGCTGCACGAGCCGAACAGCCGGGCCGCGCGCTGGGAGAAGAAGCTGGTCGAGTCCGCTCGCGAGGTCTGGTTCGTGAACGACCCGATCAAGGAGTGGCACGAGAAGCTCTACCCGGCCCAGGCCGGCAAGATGCACACGGTCTCGAACGGCTTCGACCCGGATCTGGTGCCGGACACCCACGACCGCGGCCCGGTCACCGGCCGCCCGCTGGTCTTCGGGTATGTCGGCACGGTGTCGCCGAAGGTGCCGCTCGCGGACTTCGTCGAAGGCTGGAAGCTGGCCAAGGAACAGTCCGAGGAGCTGGCCGGCGCGAAGGCGAAGATCCACGGCTACCTCGGGTACTACGCGCAGCCGCGGGCCGACATGCTCGCGACGATCAACAGTGCGGCCGAGGCCGGGGTGTCGTACGAGGGACCGGTCGGCAAGGCGGAGATCGCCAAGGCGTACGACGAGTTCGACGCGCAGCTGCTGATGCTCGGCAAGGGACGGTACGTGACCAGCGGGAAGGTGTTCGAGTACCTGGCGACCGGGCTTCCGGTGGTGTCGGTGCACGACCCGGAGAACGCGGCGTCCGACGTACTGCGCGGGCATCCGCTGTGGTTCCCGGTCGCGGACGTGACGCCGGAGGCGATCGCGGCGGCGCTGATCGAGGCGGCGCATGCGGCGCGTACGGCGGACGAAGGGATTCGGGCGAAGGCGCGGGAGTTCGGCGCCTCGTACCGGCGGGATCTGCAGCTGGATCCGCGGATCACCTCGCTGGCTGCGTCGGTGGCGGGGGTGGCGGCGTGAGCACGGTCGTCCTGCTGTCCACGCGGCGGCTGCCGCCGACGTACTTCGACCAGGTCCGGGAGGACCTGGGCGATCAGAACATCACCATCGACGTGGTGGGGTGGGTCGCCCCGTCCGCGTGGGTGGCCGACAAGGTCAACAGTTTCACGCTGATCGGTCCCGGCCGGATGCCTGCCGAGCCGGTCGAGGTTGTCGAGGATGCGGCGGCGGAGGCAGCTGCCACGCCGGCGGCTCCCGCCGAGGAAAAGGCCGAAGAAGCTCAAGCCCCGGCTGCTCCGGCTGCTGCCAAGCCGGCGCCTGCTGCGGCGCCCAAGCCCCGGCCGACCGGGGCCAAGCGGGTTGTGAAGGCCGTGGAGTGGCGCGCCCGGCGAGCCAAGAAGGTGGCGGGGCGGGTTGTGCCCAAGGCCATCAAGACCTCGGCGCCGGTGAAGTTCCTGCGCGGACAGCGGGCGTCGAACGATCTCGGCAAGACCTACTGGGAACGCGTGCTGAGCCGGCGGGACGTGCTCACGACGATCGACCGTGCGGACGTGGTCGTGGCGCTGGACGCCGGTGCGATCTGGGCGGGCTGGAACCTCGGGCAGCGGAAGGCGAGTACCCCGGTGGTGCTCGGTCTGCCGGCCGCGCGGCGGGAGTTCGACCAGCTGAAGCTCGCGGCGAGCGCCGAGGGTTCCGGCAGGTAATGGGTGACACGACGGCGATGACGATCCGCGAGCACCTGCCCGCGCCGCTCGCCCGCACCGCCGGTGCGGTCCGGCGGCGGCTGCGCGGGCTGCGGTACTCGTACGCGCAGCTGCCGGCCTTCCCGTCGGCCGCGACGACGCCGGTGCGGATGCTGGCCGGCCCGACCAACTCCGCGGGGCAGGGGCACGCCTGGGCGCAAGCCGCCGGGACCCTGCCGGACGTCGACGCCGTCTCGTTCGCCCTGCACCGCAAGGGCCGTTTCCAGTTCGCCGAGGACTACGGCGTACCGCTGGCGTGGTTCGGGCAATCGCGCTGGCAGCGCGCCCAGCAGCAACACATTCTGACGAACTACACGCATGTGCTGGTCGAGTCGCTGCGCCCGCTGTTCGGCGCCCGCGGCTACCCGGACGCGGGCCCGGACATCGCGGCGATGCGCGACCGCGGCATCAACGTCGCGCTCGCCTTCCACGGCTCCGACATCCGTCTGCCCAGCCGGCACGCGAAGCGCGAGCAGTGGTCACCGTTCACTCCGGGCGACGAGCTGACCGACCGGCTCGAGACACAGGCCCGCCGACACGCCGAGCTGGTCGAGTCGCTCGGCCTGCCGGTCTTCGTTTCCACCGTCGACCTGCTCGAGGACGTACCGGACGCGACCTGGCTCCCGGTCGCGATCGACCCGGCTCCGTGGCAGCAAGCCGCCCGGCCGTTGTTCAGTACGGGCAAACCGGTCGTCGTGCACGTGCCGTCGAACGCGAAGCTCAAGGGCACCGAGGAGATCGACGCCGTCCTGACCGGCCTGCACGAGCGGGGCCTGGTCGAGTACCGGCGGATCACCGGCGTCCAGCACCAGGACATGCCGGCCGTGATCGGCGCCGCCGACCTCGTCGTCGATCAACTCCGGATCGGCCTGTACGGCGTGGCGGCCGCGGAGGCACTGGCGGCCGGGCGGATCGTGGTTTCGTACGTCGGTGACGCCGTGCGCGGGAAGGTGCGTAGTCTGACTGGGCGAGAGGTACCGATCGTCGAGGCGGATCCCGGCACCCTGGGTGAGGTCGTCACCGGTCTGATCGCCGATCGCGAGGCCGCCGCCGAGCGGGCAGCCGCCGGCCCCGGTTTCGTGGCCGAGCTGCACGACGGACGCCGCTCGGCCGAAGCATTGAGAACCTGGCTGATTTCGAAGGAGACCCTGTGACGGCCCGCATCGCGCCATCCGCCGACGTCGACGAGAGCGCCCGGATCGGCGCCGGTTCGTCGGTCTGGCACCTGGCCCAGATCCGTGAGAACGCGGTTCTCGGCGAGAACTGCATCATCGGCCGCGGCGCGTACGTCGGCACCGGGGTGCGGATGGGCGACAACTGCAAGATCCAGAACTACGCCCTGGTGTACGAGCCGGCGTCCCTCGAGGACGGCGTGTTCATCGGCCCGGCGGTGGTGCTCACCAACGACTACTTCCCGCGCGCGGTGAACCCGGACGGTTCGCCGAAGAGCGGGCACGACTGGGAACCGGTCGGGGTGACGATGAAGGAAGGCTGCTCGCTCGGTGCGCGCAGCGTGTGCGTGGCTCCGGTCACCATCGGCCGCTGGGCGACTGTCGCCGCCGGCGCGGTGGTGACCAAGGACGTGCCGGACTTCGCGCTGGTGGCCGGGGTTCCGGCCCGGCGGCTGAAGTGGGTCGGCAAGGCCGGAGTTCCACTGCTCGCCGTCGGTGACGGCGAGTGGAAGTGCCCGAACACGGGCGAGATGTACATCGAAACCGACGGACGGCTGCGGCCGGCCGGTGAATCAACGGAGGAGAACTGATGGTGCAGCCGATTCCGGCCGCGAAGCCGATCATCGGGAAGGAGGAGCGCGAAGCCGTCGACCGGGTGATGCAGTCCGGCATGCTGGCCCAGGGCCCCGAGGTGGCGGCGTTCGAGCAGGAGTTCGGCGCAGCGCTGGTCTCCGGCCGAGCCTGCGTCGCGACCAACTCGGGAACGTCCGGTCTGCACCTCGGCCTGCTGGCCGCCGGTGTCGGCCCGGGTGACGAGGTGATCGTCCCGTCCTTCACCTTCGCCGCGACCGCGAACAGCGTCGCGCTGACCGGCGCCACCCCGGTGTTCGTCGACATCGAGCCGACGTACTTCTGCCTGGACCCGAAGGCGGTCGAGGCGGCGATCACCGAGAAGACCAAGGCCGTCATGCCGGTGCACCTGTTCGGTCACCCGGCGAACATGACCGCGCTGCAGGAGATCGCCGACAAGCACGGCATCCAGATCTACGAGGACGCCGCGCAGGCGCACGGCGCGACCTGGAACGGTGCCCCGGTCGGTACCTTCGGCGAGTTCGCGATGTTCAGCCTGTACCCGACCAAGAACATGACGTCCGGCGAGGGCGGCATGAACTCGGTGTCGAACGCGGACCTCGAGCGCCGGATGCGGTTGTTCCGCAACCAGGGCATGCTCAAGCAGTACGAGAACGAGGTCGTCGGCCTGAACAACCGGATGACCGACCTGCACGCCGCGATCGGCCGCGTGCAGCTGACCAAGGTCGGCGGCTGGACCAAGCAGCGGCAGGAGAACGCGGCCTTCCTGGACGCGAACCTGGCCGGTGTCGGCGTCCCGGCCGTGGCCGCAGAGGCGTCGCACGTCTACCACCAGTACACGATCCGGGTGACCGAGGACCGGGACGGCTTCGCGAACGCGCTCCGGACCGAGTACGGCGTCGGCTGCGGCGTGTACTACCCGATCCCGAACCACCGGCTCCCGTCCTTCCAGCGTGAGCTGGACCTGCCGGAGACCGAGAAGGCCGCGGCCGAGGTGCTCTCGCTGCCGGTCCACCCCTCGCTGTCCGAGGACGACCTGAACCGGATCGTGGCCGCGGTGAACACCGTGGCGAAGGCGGGTGCGTGAGCATGACGAACCTGCGTGCGGGCCTGATCGGCCTGGGCATGATGGGCCGGCACCACGCCCGGGTGCTGGCGTCCCTCGAGGGCGTCGACCTGGTCGCGGTCGCCGACCCGGGTGGTGACAAGTTCGGCGTGGCCGGTGGCCGGCCGGTGCACGAGACGATCGAGCAGCTGATCGCCGAGAAGCTCGACTACTGCATGGTCGCGGTGCCGACCCAGTACCACGCCGAGACCGCGAAGGCGCTGGCCGAGGCCGGCGTGCACGCGATGATCGAGAAGCCGCTGGCCGGTTCGTCGGCCGAGGCGACCGAGATCGCGAAGGCGTTCGAGGCGGCCGGCCTGGTCGGCGCGGTCGGTCACATCGAGCGGTACAACCCGGCGCTGCAGGCGCTGCGGACCCGGCTGGAGGCCGGTGAGCTGGGCGACATCTACCAGATCACCACCCGCCGCCAGGGCCCGTTCCCGGCCCGGATCGCCGACGTCGGCGTGGTGCTCGACCTGGCCACCCACGACATCGACCTGACCGCCTGGGTGACGCAGTCGCCGTTCGTCTCGGTGGCCGCGCAGAGCGCGCACAAGTCCGGCCGTCAGTACGAGGACCTGATCGCGGTGACCGGCAAGCTGGCCGACGGTACCGTCACCAGCCACCTGGTCAACTGGCTGTCCCCGATGAAGGAGCGGCTCACCGTCGTCACCGGTGAGAAGGGCGCCTTCATCGCCGACACGCTGCTCGCCGACCTGACCTTCCACTCCAACGGCACGGTCGCGACCGCGTGGGACGACGTCGCGCACTTCCGTGGGGTCAGCGAGGGTGACATGATCCGGTACGCGATCAGCAAGCCGGAGCCGCTGCGGACCGAGCACGAGGCGTTCCGGGACGCGGTGCTCGGCAAGGAGGCGGACATCGTCACGCTGCAGCAGGGTCTGGCCACCGTCAAGGTCGCCGAGGCTGTGCTCCAGTCCGCCGCCGAGGCGCGTACGGTGCCGGTCGCCGGGGAGACGCACCAGTGAAGGTGCTCAGCGTCGTCGGTGCGCGCCCGCAGTTCGTGAAGCTGGCGCCGGTCGCGGAGGCGTTCGCCGCGACCGAGCACCAGCACGTGATCGTGCACACCGGGCAGCACTACGACAAGAACATGTCCGACGTGTTCTTCGCCGACCTGCGGATCCCGGCGCCGGACGTCCACCTGGGCGTCGGGTCCGGGAGCCACGGTGTCCAGACCGGCGCGATGCTGGCCGCGATGGACGCCGTCCTGGACGAGCACAAGCCGGACTGGGTGCTCGTCTACGGCGACACCAACTCCACCCTGGCCGGCACGTTGTCCGCGGTGAAGATGCACCTGCCGGTCGCGCACCTGGAGGCCGGCCTGCGGTCCTTCAACCGGCTGATGCCGGAGGAGCACAACCGGGTCCTCACCGACCACGCGGCCGACCTTCTGCTCGCGCCCACCCAGGTGGCGATGGACCACCTGGCGAACGAGGGCCTGAAGGACAAGTCGCGGCTGGTCGGCGACGTGATGACGGATGTCTGCTTCCGGGTCCGCGACGCGGTCAAGGATCAGCCGCTCGACCTGCCGTTCAAGCAGGGTGAGTACGTCGTCTCCACCATCCACCGGGCCGAGAACACCGACGACCCGGCCCGGCTGGCCGCGATCGTCGACGGCCTGGCCGCGGCCGGCGCGCCGGTGCTGCTGCTGGCGCACCCGCGGCTGGTCGCGAAGTGCGCGGAGCACGGCATCAAGCTGGAGCGTCCGGACGGTTCGCTGCACGTCCGCGAGCCGCTGGCGTACCCGGAGATGGTCGCGGCCGTGCTCGGCTCGGCCGGGGTGGTGACGGACTCCGGGGGCCTGCAGAAGGAGGCCTTCCTGCTCGGCCGCGTGTGTACCACACTGCGGACCGAGACCGAATGGGTCGAGACGTTGGACAACGAGTGGAACGTCCTGACATCCGACGTGAGTAAGCTGCCGGAGTTGGCCGCCAGGCCGGTTCCTACGGGGGAACGCCCGATGCCCTACGGCGACGGCCACGCTGCCGAGCGTGTCGTTGCCACTCTCGCGGAGTAGACCTACATGACGAAGGCCGCCGAAGAGAACCAGACGCCGCCGACCCAGGAAGCCCCCGGGTCGGCCGGTGTCGGGACGACCCCGCCTGCCGGCGCGCCTGTCAGTACCGCGGTCGGGGACACCGGCCCGCCGGGCCGCGGCGGGAGGTTGCCACGAGTCGAGTCGCTCACCGGATTGCGCTGGTGGGCGGCCTTCTTCGTGTTCTGCCACCACATGACGCAGCTGGCGCCGCTGCCGATCTTCGACTTCCTGAAGTACGGCACCTCCGGCGTCACGTTCTTCTTCGTCCTCTCCGGCTTCGTGCTGACCTGGTCGGCACAGCCGGGGACGAAGATCCGGACGTTCTACCGGCGCCGGTTCGCCCGGATCTTCCCGCTGTACTTCCTGACCCTGGTGGCGGCGTTCTTCGTCTTCTACCGGGTCGAGCCGCCGGCGGGGATGCCCTGGATCAAGCCGGTCTCGATGACGGTGCTGGTGCTGTCCGCGCTGCTGCTGCACGGCTGGTCGAACAACCCGGCCATCCTGTACGGCGGTAACCCGGCCGGCTGGACGCTGTCGGTCGAAGCGTTCTTCTACGCGTACTTCCCGTTCGTCTGGCGCGCCACCCGGAAGCTGAAGGTGGCCGGCGGACTGATCATCTGCGCCACCGTGTTCGTGCTCGGCTGCGCGTACCGGCTGGCGCTGTTCCACTACAAGACCGAGGTGCCGGTGCTGCCGCAACCGGTGCTGCACTCGGTGGCGTTCCTGTTCGGGATCGGGCTGGCGATCGCGCTCCGGTCCGGCTGGCGGCCGCAGATCCCGGTCTGGTTCGCGTTCCTGGTCACCGGCGGCGGCCTGTACCTGCTCTGGTACTCCGGTGCGCACCCGACCGAGATTCCGGGCGCGGTCAGCATGGGCCTGTGCCAGAAGGAAGTCCTGACCCTGCTGTACGGCTTCCTGATCTTCGCGGTGGCGGCCCGCGACATCCGCGGCGGCCGGTCACTGCTGCGCAGCACCCCACTGGTCAAGCTCGGCCAGTGGTCGTACGCGTTCTACCTGGTGCACGCCACCATCCTGTACGCGATCAAGGAGTACCACGGTGTGGCCGGCCCGATCGGCTGGGCGAACCTGACCTGGTACGCCGGCGTGCTTGCCGTCTCGATCTTCGCCTCGTGGCTGCTCTACCGGTTCGTCGAGCATCCGCTGGAACGGAAGCTCCGAGGCCCCCGATGAAGAATCACTACCTAGTGGAGTTGCTGTGCGTGTCAGTGTTGTTGCCTTAGGCAAGATCGGACTGCCGTTGGCGGTCCAGTTCGCCGCCAAGGGCCATCAGGTCGTCGGTGTCGACATCAACGAGAAGTTCGTCGAGCTGGTCAACTCCGGCCAGGAGCCGTTCCCGGGTGAGGCCCACCTGCAGGAACTGCTGTCCGAGACCGTGGCCGACGGCCGCCTGCGGGCGACCACGGACTACGCGGACGCCATCCCGAACAGCGACGCGGTCGTCGTGGTCGTGCCGCTGTTCGTGGACGAGAAGACCGGTCAGCCCGAGTTCGGCTGGATGGAGAACGCGACCCGTTCCCTGGCCGAGCACCTGAGCCCCGGCACCCTGGTCAGCTACGAGACCACCCTGCCGGTCGGTACCACCCGGAGCCGGTGGAAGCCGATGATCGAGGAGATCTCCGGCCTGACCGAGGGTACGGACTTCCACCTGGTGTTCTCGCCGGAGCGGGTGCTCACCGGCCGCGTGTTCGCGGACCTGCGGAAGTACCCGAAGCTGGTCGGCGGCCTGTCCGAGGAAGGCGCCAAGCGCGCCACCGCGTTCTACGAGGCGGTGCTGGACTTCGACGAGCGCCCGGACCTGGACCGCGCGAACGGCGTCTGGGACCTCGGATCGGCCGAGGCGGCCGAGCTGGCGAAGCTGGCCGAGACCACCTACCGTGACGTCAACATCGGCCTGGCGAACCAGTTCGCCCGGTTCGCGGGACAGAACGGCATCGACGTACACGCCGTGATCGAGGCGTCGAACTCGCAGCCGTACAGCCACATCCACCGGCCCGGGATCGCGGTCGGCGGGCACTGCATCCCGGTGTACCCGCGGCTGTACCTCTACACCGACCCGGACGCGACCGTCGTCCGCGCCGCCCGTGAGGCGAACGCCGGCATGCCGGACTACACCATCGGCCTGCTCGAGGGCGCGTTCGGCGAGCTGAAGGACGCCAAGGTGGTGGTACTCGGCGCGTCGTACCGTGGTGGGGTGAAGGAGACGGCGTTCTCCGGGGTGTTCCCGGCGGTCGAGGCGCTCAAGGCGCGCGGCGCCGAGGTGTTCGTGCACGACCCGATGTACACCGACGAGGAGCTCCAGGGGCTCGGCTTCGCGCCGTACACGCTGGGATCGCCGGTGGACGCGGCGGTGCTGCAGGCCGACCACGCGGACTACGCACAGCTGACCCCGGCGGACCTGCCGGGCGTCCAGGTGCTCGTCGACGGGCGGGACCGCACCGACCCGGCCAAGTGGGCCGGCGTGCGGCGGATTGTGATCGGAAGGTCGGTCAGCCAGTGACAGCTGCCGACCTGCGGGTCGTGATGATGGTCGCAAACGACGTCACCAACGACAGTAGGGTCCGCAAAGAGGCCGCGGCTTTGGCCGAGACCGGAGCAGAGGTGACTGTGCTCGGGGTCTCGGCCAGCGGCCTCCCGTCGAGGGAGATGCTCGACGGTGCGCTGATCGTCCGGGTGGCGGTGCCCTTCGCACTGCGTGAGGAGCGGAAACGAAGGCGGACGGCACGCCGCGACTGGCGGCCGCCGATGGTGGGTTACAAGTACCGCTCGACCTATGTGGCCCGCAGTCAGCGGGTCAAGGCCGAGCTCAAGGAGCTGAAGGCCGACTCCGGGCACGCGATCGCGCGCGCCAAGAGCGGTCAGGGCAATCCGGTCAAGTTCAAGCTCGGGGTCGCCACCCGGCTGCTGCGCCGGGCCCGCTGGCAGGCCGCCGAGCGGGCCACCTGGGTCCGCAAGGGCGTCGGGAACAAGGCGGACAGCCCGTTCAAGTTCGGCTGGCGGGCGTACGACGGGGTGCTGCACCGGCTGCCGTGGCCGGCGCCGTGGCGGAAGCTGCACCCGGAGGCGCTGGACCTGGAGATCGCGTTCGGTGATCTGATCGACCGGCTCGAGCCGGACGTCGTGCACGCCCACGACATGCACGTGATCGGTGTCGCCACTCGTGCCGCCGGTCGCGCGAAGCTGCGCGGGCGGACGCTGAAGGTCGTCTACGACGCGCACGAGTACGTCGCCGGCCTCTCGCAGTACGGTGCCCGCACCCGGCGTTCGATCGCGGCCTGGGCGAACCACGAGCGTGAGTACATCGGTGCCGCAGACCGAGTCATCACGGTCAGCCCGGCGATCGCGACCCGGCTGCGCAAGGAGCACAACCTGCGGACCGAGCCGACGGTTGTGATGAACACGCCGAACCCTGCTGACGTGTCGGTCGAGGTGTCCGACATTCGCAGCCGGATCGGTCTCGCGTCCGACGTACCGCTGCTGGTTTACAGCGGTGGGGTCACCCGGGCGCGCGGCATCCACACCGCGGTGCAGGCGCTTGTCGATCTGCCGGAGGTACATCTGGCTGTCGTCTGCGTGCCGGGCGTGGCGACGGACGCCGTACGCCAGTTGCAGGCGCAGGCAGTAGAGCTCGAGGTGCAGGACCGTCTGCACTGCCTGGACCCGGTGAAGCCGGACGAGGTGGTCGCGTTCCTGCGGACCGCCGACATCGGGCTGATCCCGATCCTGCGCTACCCGAGCCACGAGATGGCCCTGCCGAACAAGCTGTTCGAGTACGCGTTCGCCGGACTGCCCGTGGTGGTCAGCGACATGCCCAGCATGAAGGACTTCGTCGACCACACCCGCATCGGTGAGGTCTTCGTCGCGGATGACGCGCATGACCTGGCCAGCAAGGTCCGTACCGTGCTGGGCGACCTGGACAGCTACCGCGAGCGGGTTGCGCACCCGGACTATCAGGAGGAAGTGTCCTGGTCCGGCCAGGCCGCCAAGCTGCGGCAGCTGTACGGGGAGCTGACCGGGCGTCAGCTCGAGATCACCCGTCCAGGCGGCAAGATCGTCAAGACCGGGCGGCACCTGCTGCTCGGCCCGGTCAACAGTGCGGGTCAGGCGTGGCTGTGGGCGACCGCTCTCGAGCGTGAGGTCCCTGGTGTCAAGGCGGAGTCGCTGACCACGGGCAGTGGCACGTTCGACTTCCGCGTACACCGCACCGGCACCTACCGGCAGTACAGGTCCGATCTGCGGTGGCAGCTGGAGCTGACGGCGTACGCCCTGCGCGAGGTCACGCACGTGCTGTTCGAGGCTGGCCGGCCGATGTTCGGTCAGCAGCGCGGACAGATGTGGACCACCGACGTACCGATGCTCGACCAGGCCGGGATCCGGCACGGTCTGGTGTTCCACGGGTCCGAGATCCGCGACCCGGAGCTGCACCGCCGGCAGTACCAGTTCTCGCCGTTCCGCAACCCGGACGACGAGCTGACCGAGCGTCTGCAGGCCGCGAACAACCTGATGCGTCGGCACCTGGAGGGCTACGAGGGCCCGATCTTCGTCACCACTCCGGACCTGCTGGAGTTCGTCGACAACGGGTACTGGCTGCCGCTGGCCGTCGATGTCGAGAGCTTCGCGTCGACCCAGCCGGTGCTCGAGCGTGAGGTGCCGGTGGTGCTGCATGCGCCGTCGGCCAGCGCGCTCAAGGGCTCGGCGTACGTCGACCCGGTGCTGACCGACCTGGATGCCAAGGGCCTGATCAAGTACAACCGGGTCCAGGGCGTACCGCACTCGGAGCTGGCCGAGATGGTGAAGAGCGCGGACATCGTGGTGGATCAGCTGCTGCTCGGTTCGTACGGTGTCTTCGCGTGTGAGGCGATGGCGGCCGGCCGGGTCACCGTCGGGCACATCGCGGACCCGGTCCGCGACCTGCTCCCGACCGACCTGCCGATCGCCGAGGCGACCCCGGACGACCTCGCGGAGGTGATCGAGCGGCTGGTCGCCGAGCGCGACACGGCCCGCAAGATCGCCGACTCGGGACCGGGGTACGTCCGCGACCTGCACGACGGGCGGAAGTCGGTGGAGACGTTGCTTCCGTTCCTCAACAACGAGCTCGATCGCCACGAGTCCGGGTCCGGCGGCGAGTAAGTGCGGATTCTGATGATCGCGCAGTCCCCGATCGCCGGGGACTCGCGCATCCTCCGGGAAGCGACGGCGCTGGCGGCGGCCGGTCACACGCTGCACGTGATCGGCCGCGACGTGCCTGACGGGTTCTCAGTCGGGCCTGGTGTCACGGTCGAGTCGGTGTCGCGGTCGTCCGGTCTGCGGACCGGGAGTGGCGGTCTGGCAGTTGGGCACGGCCGGAACGGGCCGAAGGTGCTGGTCAAGCGGTTCGGCCGGTGGTTGTTGCTGCCGGAGCACCGCAGCCGGACCGAGAAGCAGTGGCGGATCGCCGCGGCGCCGGTAGTGGCCGCGGCCGGTCCGTTCGACGCGGTGCATGCGCATGACTTCAACACGCTGGAGCTCGCCGCGGAGTACGCCGCGAAGTGGTCGGCGGCACTGGTGTACGACAGCCATGAACTCTGGTTCGACCGTGCCCTTCCGGGGCGGCCGACGCCGTTGTGGCGCGCTCGCGGCCGGCGGTACGAGGTGTCCTTGGCCGCCAAGGCACGGGTCGTGTTCACCGTGTCGGATGGGATCGCGGAGCGGTTGCGTTCGCGTGGGTTGGCGGACGTACGCGTCATCCGGAACACATTTCCGCGCGCGGACGACGTACCAGCGGCTCCGGACCGGCCCGAAGGGCTGCTGTACGCCGGGCGGATCGGCGCGGGCCGCGACCTGCCGACCGTGGTCGCGGCCGCTCGTCAGCTGGCGCCCTTCCGGACCGTGCTGATGGGTTCGGTCGATCCCAACTACCGCTTGGACCTCGGCCCGGTGGAGACCGTCGCGGAACGCCCGATCGAGGAGGTCGACGAGACGCTGCGTACGTACGGCATCTCGCTGGTCACCTTGACGAACACCTGCGAAAACCACCGCCTGGCCCTGCCGAACAAACTGTTCCACGCGGTCCGCGCCGGCGTACCGGTGATCGCCGCGGACCTGCCTGAGCTCCGAGCAGTCGTCACGCACTACAAACTCGGCGGGCTGTACGAACCGGGCAACCCGCAATCCCTCACCGCGGCCGTACGCGGCGTGATCGAGAACTACCCCACCTACACCGACGGCGTCCGCACCGCCGCCACCGAACTCAACTGGGAACACGACGCCTCCACGCTCGTCACGGCCTACTCCGACCTCTGACCACCGACCCCTCTCAGGGGCCGACCCCTGTGACCAGCGTGCCCTCTCAGGGGCCGACCCCCGTGACGTGAACTGGTCCCCGAAAGTTGGACTGGCTGGGTAGGGAGCCTATGCCGTGAGGG
>NZ_BAAAPH010000029.1:0-99645 GCF_039531045.1 Kribbella hippodromi
GGGGGGGGGGGGGGGGGGGGGGGGGGGGGGGGGGGGGGGGGGGGGGGGGGGTTGGGGGGGGTTAGCAGTAGGGCGGGTTTGCGGTTATGGATGTGCAGACTCGGAGGAATAGGTTGAAGAGGCGGTAGAGCTGGAGGGTGTCCGCCTCGACTACGACGGTGCGGTCGTCGCGGCGGGTGACGCCGGGGATGGCGGTGAGGTGGGAGGCCACCGAGGCGGATTGCCAGCGTACGGCGAGGGTGTGCTGGCCGGGCTCGTGCTTTGCGAGCCGTAGGTCCGTGAGGGCGGCGGCGGTCGTGGTCTCGATGGCCTCACGCGCCTCGCCGACCGGTACGAGTTGCGCCGCGAACCGGTCCTTGGCGAACTTCACCGGCACGGTCGCGATCGCCGGATCCCACGCCGTCGCCTCGTCACAGGCCGTGTCATCGCCGGTGAGCAGCGCGAGCGGTACGCCGTACGCGGCCGATGCGGCGTGGAACATGCCGATCTCGCCGGTCACCCGGTCGTCCAGCCACATGTCCTCGATCTCGTGGCCCATGTAGCTGTGACTCAGTACGCCGAGCACGCCCGCCCGCGCGTGGAAGCCGACGCACAGCGCCGCGTCGTACTCGGGAGTCAGGCCCTCCATCATCCCCATCGGCTTCGGGCGGCCCTTGATCAGCCGGGCCCGCGGATCGAGCAGTTCGGGCAGCAGGTTGCGCATCGGGCCGTGCGCGTCGTTCACCAGTACGGCGGTCGCACCGGCCGCGTACGCGCCCCGCACCGCGGCGTTCACGTCCTCGGTCATCAGCAGCCGCCCGCGCTCGTAATCCCGCCCCGGCGGCTGCACGTCCTCCGCGTCGACGACCCCGGTGATGCCTTCCATGTCCGCACTCAGATAAACCTTCACAACCTGGAGCGTATGTTCTGGCATGAGCGGTCGCGCCACGGTTCAGGCGTGGCGGGAGCGTATGTTCTGACCATGAGCGGTCGCGCCACGGTTCGGGCGTGGCGGCCCGGGGTGACCGGGGTCGTCGAGGTTCTGCATGCGCATTTCCCGTCGCACGCGTACCCGAGCCACACGCATGGCGCGTGGACCGTGCTGATCGTCGACGAGGGCGCGGTGCGGTACGACCTGGATCACCGGGAGCACGGGCTGGCTCAGGCGCAGGTCTCGTTGTTGCCGCCGCACATGCCGCACGACGGGCGGTCGGTGCGGCCGGAGGGCTTCCGGAAGCGGGTGCTGTACCTGGCGACGGAGCGGCTCGGCGTGGACCTGATCGGCGCGGCCGTGGATCAGCCGGAGTACGTCGACCCGCTGCTGCGGCACCGTATCCACCAGCTGCACGGCGTACTGGAGAACGGCCAGGAGGAGCTGGAAGCACAGAGCAGGTTGACGCTGATCGAGGAACGCCTCGGACAGCACCTGCGGCGGAACGTGATCGCACCACCCGACCGGTACGACGCCGGGGTGGCCGCGCGGCTCCGCGAACTGCTGGACGCGCATGTCACCGAGGGCATCACGCTGGAAGAGGCGTCGCGACTGGTGCATGCCCATCCGGCGCATCTGGTCCGGGCGTTCAGCCGCGAGTACGGGCTGCCGCCGCACCGGTACCTGACCGGCCGACGGGTCGATCTCGCCAGGCGCTACCTGCTGGACGGGCATCCGGCCGCGGAAGTGGCGGCACTGGCCGGGTTCTACGACCAGTCGCACCTGAACCGGCACTTCCGGAAACTGCTCGGTGTCACACCGGCGAGTTTTGCGCAGCCTTGGAGCCCTTGTACGCGCGAACGCCCCACGTCCCGAGCAGCGCCGCGATCAGCAGGTTCACGATGATCAGGATCGTGTGCGCGACGTAGTACCCAGTCGGACGGTCCTCGGTGTCGATGAGCGCCTTGATGAAGCGGACGTACGTGATCACGTTCCAGGCGGCGATACCGAGCAGGACAAAAGCGTGCTTCTTTTCGAGCTTCACCTAGCCATTGTTACCGGGGCGATCCACGGTCCTCAGCAGCTGGGTGCGGTTGGCGACGCCGAAGCGGCGGTAGAGGCGGGTCAGCTGGGACTCGACCGCCTTCACCGACAGGTACAGCGCGGCGGCGATCTCGCGGTTGGTGGAGCCGTCGCGGACCATCGCGACGATCTGCTGCTCGTTGTCGGTCAGCTCGGACGGCTGCCGGGTCCGGCTCGGTACGTCCAGCCTGGCCAGCTCGGTCTCGGCGACCTCACGCCAGGCCGGCGCTCCGTACGCCTCGAACTGCTCGATCGCGTCCAGGAACGCGGTCCGGGCGACCGAGCGGCGGCGGGCCTGCCGGGCGACCCGGCCGCGGGTGAGCTCGCAGCGGGCCAGGTCCAGCGGGTAGACCCGGTCCCCCGCGGTCCGGATCGTCTCCTCGAGCAGGTCCAGCGCGGCGGCCGGGTCGCCCTGCTTGGCGATCAGCAACGCCTCGGAGCGAGCCAGGCCGATCAGGATCACGGCGCGGTCCAGGTTCTGCGCGCGGCACCGGATGTCGGCGATCAGCGCGGCCGCGTCGTCCAGCCGGCCGGCCGCGACCAGCGCCTCGGCGTAGTCCGCGTGCCACGGAATCACGGCCGGGTCGTACGGCATCGCCGCCTCGCCCGATGCAGCGATCGCGTCGAACGCCTCGACCGCGCGCTGCGGATCGCCGGTGAGTACGCCGATCAGGCCGAGGCTGGCCAGCGCCGGACCGGTCCACTCGTCGTTCCCGGCCTGGCGGACGCCGTCCAGCGCGGCTTCGGCAAGCTGCCGGCCGATCGCTGCCGTGCCGCCGGCCCACTCGGCGCGGGCCGCCACGACCTGCCCGACCTCGGGCTCGTCACCGATGTCCTGCATCAACTGGTAGCACTCGTGCCCCGCGGCGAGCGCGTCCGCGCCCCGGCCACTGCGCTCGTAGATCGCGGTCGCGGAGATCAGTACGGAGGCCAGCCAGCGCATCGCGCCGTGCTCACGTACCTCGTCCACCAGCGCGTTGATCGCGGCGATCGCGGGCGCCGTACGCCCGTGGAACAGCTCTTGCATCGCGGCCATCTGGCGGGCGTTGACGACCGACCGGGTGAGCGGCAGGCCCTGCGCGAGCTCGGCCGCCTGCTGCAGCACGGCATCGGCGGACTGACCCGCGTCGCGGGCCATCAGCACCGAGCTGAACGCGCTCAGCGCATCCACCACCGCCTCGGTGTCACCGGCCGCACGGGCCAGCTCCTCGGCGGTCCGGGCATCGTCCAGCGCGTCATCGAGACTGCGATCAAAGTACTGGCTGTGGCTGCGCTCGATCCGTACCCGTGCCTCCAGCCGCTGATCGCCCTCGGCCGCCGCGAACGCCTCCGACAGCAGCTCCACCCGGCGATCCCGCTCCGGCCAGACCGCGTCCGCGCACAGCAACAGCGCCGGCACCTTGGTCTCGGCGGTCGTCGCGGTCTGTACGGCGAGCCGCGCCATGTCGGCGGACTCGGCCAGATGACCGGCGGCCGCGGCGTCGTCGGCGGCCCGGGTCAGCCGGCGGGCACGCTCATCCGGCTGCGTTCCTGGCGTACGGTCCGCGCTCAACCGCCACAGCGTCGCGGCTGCACCGGGCGCGCCACGACCGGCGGCGACGGTGGCCGCGTCCTCGATGGTGCCGGCGAGCTCCGCGTCGGCTTCCTGGGTGGCCAGCGCGCGGTGGGTCGCGTTCTCCACCGGTTCGTCGACCACGGCCGCGAGTTGGGCATGCGCCTGGCGACGGGCGGCCGACGTTGCTTCGGCGTACACGAACTCGCGCAGCAGCGGGTGGGTGAAGCGGAGCCGCTCGGCCGAGATGTCGATCAGCCCAAGCGTCTCGGCCTCGGCCAGCTCGGCGTCGATCGGGCGACCGAGTGAACCGGCCAGCTGGGTTGTGGTCGGGCGCGGTGACGAGGCGGCGTGCAGGAGCAGCTCGTGCGCGCATGGGGTCAGGTCGGAGAGCCGCTCGCCGAGCAGCGTCTTCAGCCGGCTCGACACCGGGAGCGGGTCGTTCGGCGAGACGTTCTTCGGGTGCCGCAGCACGGCCCGGCCGAGCTCCAGGGCCATGAACGGGTTGCCGGCGCTCGCGGTGAAGATCCGGCGGGCCGTACGCACCGGCAACGGGTTGGACAGTCGCTGGCGGAGCAGTCCGAGTACATCCGGCTCTGTCAGCGGCGGGACCTCCAGCTGCAGGGCCGGCTCCGGGCACGCCTCGGCCATGACCGGGAGATCACCGTCGGCGACCTGTTCGGTCGCCAGCATGTGTACGCCTTCGGACAATCGGCGCGCACAGAACGTGAGCACCTCCAGGCTGGACGGGTCGACCCACTGGATGTCGTCCACGACCAGCAGGACCGGTCCGGTCGCGGCGAGTCGCCGAAGCACATGCAGTACGGCGAGCCGCACCGCCAGCTCGTCACGCACCGTATCCGGAGCGCTGGCCTTGAGCAGGGCGACCTCAAGCGGCTGGCGGAGATGGTCCGGCAGCACCTGCCAGCAGAAGTCGAGCTGGTTGGACAGCAGATCGAGCAGCGTGACGTACGGCAGGCCCGCCTCGGAGTTGGACGGCGCGGCGCTCAGGATCCGGCAGCCCTTCCGGCCGAGGTCCGCGACCAGCGCGCGACCGAGCGCCGACTTGCCGATGCCGGTCGGGCCGTACAGCAGCACGCTGCCACTGGTCTCGAGCTGCTTGGTAGCACGCTCGACCAGCGCTGTACGTCCGACCAGCTCGTCAGTCATCAGTCTCCTCGAAGGCCAACCCTTCATTTATGCGGCCTTCGCCGAGTATCACAGAGATTGTCCGTTCGACACGGCGAGTGTCACATGAGGAAAGTTACTGGTCACCATCCTGTCATCGACCACTGCTCAGTTCCGAGCAGTCGGAGCGGCACGATCGTGCCGGGGCACCGAACGGTCTCCCGGCGGTCCCCCGGCGGTCCACCGGGCTAGATCGCCTCCAGATCACGCTCGATCGCGGCCAGTTCGGCCTCCGTACCCTGCACTTTCGGGCCGGTGAACCAGTGCCGCGCCGAGATGAACCAGTACGCGGCCGCGAAGCCGAGCACGACCAGGACCGCGACCGGTGTGTAGTTGAACGTGCTACCGGTCACCGGGCTGACCTGCGGCAGCATGAACAGGATCGTGATGAAACAGACCCAGACGATCGCGACGATCCCGATCGGGCGGCTCCAGCGGCCGAGGTGCCACGGTCCCGGCTGGAAACGGTCGCCCTGCAGCAGCCGGAGCAGTGTCGGCAGTACGTACGCGATGTAGAGGCCGATGACCGCGATCGAGGTCACCGCTGCGTACGCGGTCGCATTCCACAGGTACGGGAGGCCGAGGACGAACGCGCCGCCGGCGGCCAGCCAGATCGCGTTGGTCGGTGTCCGGGTGCGGTGATTGATCCGGTGCCAGAGCTTCGAACCGGGCAGCGCGCCGTCGCGGGAGAACGCGTAGATCATCCGCGAGTTGGCTGTCACCGACGACATTCCGCAGAACAGCTGCGCGCCGATCACCACGAGCAGCAGGATCTTGCCGGTCACCGATCCGACCGCGTCGATGAAGATCTGCGCGGGCGGTACGCCGGTCTTGCTGCCGAGTGCGCCGTCGTAGCTCTGGATCGCGAAGGTCAGGCCGATCAGCAGCACCCAGCCGGCCACCAGCGAGACGATGATCGACATCACGATCCCGCGCGGCCCGGAGCGAGCCGCGTCCTTGGTCTCCTCGGTCATGTGCGCCGACGCGTCGTACCCGGTGAACGTGTACTGGGCGAGCAGCAGGCCGAGCAGCGCCACGTAGAAGGTCGATCCCCAGCCGGTGTTGTTGACGAAATGCCCGAACACGAACGAGGCCGACTGGTGCTTGTCCGGCACGATCACGAGCGCGCCGACGATGAACAGGACGCCGAGGATGTGCCACCAGACGCTGATGTCGTTCAGTTTGGCCACCAGGCGTACGCCGAGTGAGTTCAGCAGCGCGTGGACGAGCAGGATGATGCCGAACAGCAGGATGGTGTGGCCGGGCGTCGCGCTGAAACCGAACTGCAGGTCCAGGAACGCGTTCAGGAAGAACGCCGCGCCGAAGTCGATACCGGCCGTCACCGCGACCTGGCCGAGGAAGTTGAACCAGCCGGTGAACCAGGACCAGGCCGCGCCGTTGGACGGGGCGAGTTTGGCCGCCCAGTAGTACAGGCCGCCGGCGGTCGGGTAGCTGGAGCAGACCTCGGCCATCGCGAGCCCGACGAACAAGGTCATCAGCCCGACCACCGGCCAGCCCCAGACGATCAGCACCGGGCCGCCGGTGTTCATCCCGAAGCCGTACAGGGTCAGGCAGCCGGACAGGATCGAGATGATCGTGAACGACACCGCGAAGTTCGAGAACCCGGACATGGTCCGGGACAGTTCCTGGGCATAACCCAACTGGTGCAGGCGTTTCTCGTCGTCGGTCATCGGGGCGGATGCGGACAGTTCCTCGCTCACTGGGGCCTCCTCGGCACAGCCGTACGCCGCAATGGTCTCCCCGCAGACCTTTAGCTCATTGAGGCATGCGTCACATCGGCTGTCAAGGAATCAGCGGACTTCTCGGCCCGCTCGGTCCTGGGCCTGGCGCTCAGGCCAGGAAGGCGCGCAGCAGGGCGGCCGTGCCGGAGAGGTGTTCCTGCATGGCGCGGCGGGCGGCGGCCGGGTCGCCGGTCAGGATCGCGGCGACGATCACCGCGTGCTGCACGTTCGAGTGCGCGATGTTGCGTTCCAGCAGCGGGATCGCGTCGAGCAGTTCGTTCAGGCGCATCCGTACGTCGGCGACCGCGGACGTCAGCGACGGCGATCCGGTCACCTCCGCGACTGCGAGGTGCAGGCGCGAGTCCAGCCGGCGGTAGTCGGTCAAGCTGGCGGCGGCGTTCTCGTCCAGGCAGCGGCGGAGGTGGTTCTGCTCGGCCGTCGTCAGCTCCCGGGATGCGGCGGCCTCCGCGGCGCCGGTTTCCAGCACGTTGCGCAAGGTCAGCGCGTCCTCCAGGCCGTCGGCCAGGTCGCGGGCGATGCGTTTGGCCGGCGTACGAGGCGGTTTCGGCAACTGTGCGTTGACGAACGTGCCCCCGTACCGGCCGCGGCGCGACTCGACGTACCCGGCCTCGGTGAGCGCGTGGATCGCCTCCCGGAGGGTGACCCGGCTGACGCTCAGCCGGGCCGCCAGCTCACGCTCCGGCGGCAACCGGTCGCCCGGCCCGACGACGCCGAGCTTGATTGCCTGCAGCAACCGCTCGACCGTCTCCTCGAACGGGTTCCCGGCCCGCACCGGCCGAAACACCGCCTCGTCTGCCTGAACGACCATGAGACCAGACTAGAGCGGAGTCACGTATGCGCCTGAGATGCCGCCGTCGACGAGGAAGGTGTTGGCGGTGATGAAGGAGCTGTCGTCGCTGGCCAGGAAGGCGACGGCCGCGGCGATTTCGTCCGGTTCGCCGAAGCGGCCCATCGGGACGTGGACGAGCCGGCGCTGGGCGCGTTCCGGGTCCTTCGCGAACAGCTCGGTGAGCAGCGGCGTGTTCACCGGGCCGGGGCAGAGCGCGTTCACCCGGATGCCCTGGCGGGCGAACTCGACGCCGAGCTCGCGGCTCATCGCCAGGACGCCGCCCTTCGACGCCGAGTACGAGATCTGGGAGGTCGCCGCGCCCATCACCGCGACGAACGACGCGGTGTTGATGATCGAGCCCTTGCCCTGGCGCTGCATGTACGGGATCGCGGCCTTGCAGCACAGGTACACCGAGGTCAGATTCACCTCCTGGACCTTCCGCCACGCCTCCAGCCCGGTGTCCAGGATCGAGGCGTCGTCCGGCGGCGAGATGCCCGCGTTGTTGAACGCGATGTCCACCGCGCCGTACGTGTCGAACGCCTGCTTGAAGAGATGCTCGACCGCCGCCTGATCGGTGACATCGGTTGCCACGAACAGGCCGCCGGCCGCATCCGCGGCATCCTTGCCCGCGACCGGGTCGACGTCGCCGATCACGATGTGCGCGCCCTCCGCGGCGAGCCGCCGGACCGTGGCCAGGCCGATCCCGCTGGCGCCCCCGGTCACCACGGCGACCCGGCCCTCGAGTCGATGAGCGTTAACGTCCATTCAGTCCTCCGTGGAGATGAAGATGTTCTTGGTTTCGGTGAACGCGGCCAGCGCGTCCGGGCCCAGCTCCCGGCCGAGGCCGGACTGCTTGTAACCGCCGAACGGCGTCGAGTACCGGACCGACGAGTTGGAGTTGATCGAGAGGTTGCCGGCCTCGACGCCACGGCCGGCCCGGATCGCCCGGCCGAGGTCCCTGGTCCAGATCGAGCCGGACAGTCCGTACTCGCTGTCGTTCGCGATCCGGAGCGCGTCGGCCTCGTCCGCGAACGGGATCACCGCGACCACCGGGCCGAAGATCTCCTCCTGGGCGGCGCGGGCGGACGGCGGCGCGAGCACGGTCGGCGGGAACCAGTACCCGTCGCCGGACGGTGCGGTCCCTTGAAAGGCGGGGTTCTCGACGTACGCCGCGACGCGTTCGAGTTGCTGTCGCGAGATCAGCGGACCCATCTCCGTCGCCGGATCGTTGGGATCACCAACCTTGAAGCTCTGGACCGCCGGTTCGAGCAGCTCCATGAACCGGTCGTACGCGGTCCGCTCGACCAGGATCCGGCTGCGTGCGCAGCAGTCCTGCCCGGCGTTGTCGAACACGCCGTACGGCGCTTGCGCGGCCGCCTTCTCCAGATCCGCGTCGGCGAACACGATGTTCGCGGACTTGCCGCCCAGCTCGAGCGTCACGCGCTTCACCTGGTCCGCACACCCGGCCATGATCTGCTTCCCGACCGTCGTCGATCCGGTGAAGACGATCTTCCGCACCGCCGGATGAGTGACGAAACGTTGTCCGACCACGGTTCCCTTGCCGGCGACGACTTCGAGGACACCGGGTGGCAGGCCGGCTTCCAGCGCGAGTTCGCCGAGCCGGATCGCGGTCAGCGGGGTGAGCTCGGCGGGTTTGAGTACGACGGTGTTGCCGGCTGCCAGCGCCGGGGCGAATCCCCAGCCGGCGATCGGCATCGGGAAGTTCCAGGGCACGATGACGCCGACCACTCCGAGTGGTTCCTGGAAGGTGAGATCGATGCCTCCGGCAACTGGGATCTGCCGGCCGAACAGGCGTTCCGGCGCGGCCGAGTAGTAGGTGAGGACGTCGCGGACGTTGCCGGCTTCCCAGCGGGCGTTGCCGATGGTGTGGCCGGCGTTCTCGACCTCGATCGTGGCCAGGTTCTCCAGGTCCTGGTCGACCGCGTCGGCGAACCTGCGCAGTAGCCGACCGCGGTCGGCCGGTGCGACGTTTCGCCAAGTTTCGAAGGCCTTTGCGGCGCGGGCGATCGCGGCGTCGGCGTCGGCTTCCGAGGCGAGTTCGATGGTCCGGATCACCTTCTCGGTGGCCGGGTTGATCACGTCGTACGTCATCTGGTGCTCCTGATCAGGGCTGTGAACAGCCGCAGGTCATCGGGGGTTTCCTCCGGGTGCCACTGGACGCCGAGGGCGAAGGCGCGGTCCCGCACTTCGGCCGCCTCGATCGTGCCGTCGCCGGCGCGGGCAGTCACCTTCAGGCCGGGCGCGATCTTGTCCAGGGCCTGGTGGTGGTAGCAACTGCCGGTGGTCCGGTCGCCGAGGATGCGGTTCGTCAGCGTGCCCGGCTCGATCTTCACCTCGGTCGTGCCGAAGACAGCCGGCGCGGGTCGATGGTTGTCGTGGGCAATGACTTCCGGAAGGTGCTGGTGCAGGGTGCCGCCGAGCGCAACGTTCAGCACCTGCAAGCCGCGACAGATCGCGAGCAGCGGAAGGTCTTTGGTGAGCGCGGCGTGCACGAGTTGTTGTTCGTGGTCGTCCCGGTTTGGTCGCGTGTCAACGGTTTCCGGATGCGGCGTCGCGCCGTACGCGGCCGGGTCGACGTCGCAACCGCCGGAGATGATGAGCCCGTCCAGCATCTCCAGGATCGAGGGATCGGTGCCGATCGGCGGGAGCAGGAGCGGCGTGCCACCGGCTGCGACCACCGCCTCCAGGTAGACGCGGGGAAGCAGGGCCGCTTCGCGTTGCCAGATCCCCCAGGTGGCGGGTTCCAGGTACGTGGTGATGCCGATGCGCGGCCGGTCAGAGGCGTTCGAAACCACGGACCCGCTCCCAGTCGGTGACGGCGGCGTCGTACGCGTCGAGCTCGATCCGCGCCGCGTTCGCGTAGTGGTCGACCATCTCGTCACCGAACGCCGTCCGCGCCAGCTTCGACCCGGTGAACAAGGCGGCTGCCTCGCGCAACGTCGCCGGTACGTGCTCCTTGTCGGACTCGTACGCGTTGCCCTCCAGCAGCGGCTCGAGCTCCAGCTCGTTCTCGATGCCGTGCAGCCCGGCCGCGACGATCGCCGAGACCGCGAGGTACGGGTTCACGTCACCGCCGGGGACCCGGTTCTCGACCCGGAGCGAATCGCCGTGACCGACCACGCGCAACGCGCAAGTGCGGTTGTCGAGGCCCCACGCGATCGCGGTCGGCGCGAAGCTGCCTTTCGCGAAGCGCTTGTAGGAGTTGATGTTCGGGGCCAGCAGGTAGGTGAACTCGGTCAGGCAGGCGAGCTGGCCGGCGATGAAGTGCTCCATCAGCCGGGAGAACCCGTGGTCGCGATCACCGGCGAGTACGGCAGCACCGTCGGTGGACCGGAAACTCAGATGGATGTGGCAGGAGTTGCCCTCGCGTTCGTCGTACTTCGCCATGAACGTGAGGCTCTTGCCATGTCTGGCGGCGATCTCTTTCGCACCGGTCTTGTAGATCGAATGGTTGTCGCAGGTCGCCAGCGCTTCGGCGTACCGGAAGGCGATCTCGTGCTGACCGAGGTTGCATTCACCTTTCGCGGACTCCACGTACAGGCCGGCGCCGGTCATCCCGTTGCGGATGTCACGGAGCAGCGGCTCGATCCGGGACGTACCGAGCAGCGAGTAGTCGACGTTGTACTGATTCGCGGGCGTGAGGTCGCGGTACCGCTTGTCCCAGGCCGATTCGAAGGTGTCGTCGAAGACGATGAACTCAAGCTCGGTCCCGACGTACGCGACCAGGTCCCTCTCCGCGAGGCGCTCCAGTTGTCGCCGCAGCACCTGCCGGGGCGAGGCGAGCACGGGCGTACCGTCCAGCCACTCCACGTCACACATCACCAGGGCCGTGCCTTCGAGCCAGGGCAGCAGCCGCAGCGTGTCCAGATCCGGGGCCATCACCAGGTCCCCGTACCCGCGCTCCCAGGACGACATCGCGTACCCGTCGACGGTATTCATGTCCACGTCCACCGCGAGCAGGTAGTTGCACCCCTCGGTTCCGTCCTTCAGTACCTCTTCGAGGAAGTACCGAGCTCCGCACCGCTTGCCCTGCAACCGGCCCTGCATGTCCACGATCGCCACCAGCACCGTGTCGACCACGCCTCCTTCAACCAGCCTCCGCAACTCACCGACACTCAGCACGGCCACTCCTGGAGTTTATTGGTCTACGTACAGTCCATTGACGCAGGCGGGGCTCACCGGTGTCAACGGCAGGCGGGGCGGTGCCGTGGCACTGAACTGTCAGTGAACGGGTTGGCACTGTGCGGAATCACGGCGAAAATCTCCGGATTCGGCCGCACCGCCCAAGCGGCCCAATTCAGGAGGACCGCGATGCGATCTTTCGTTACCCGCCCCCGCGTATTGGCAGTCATGCTCGCCGGTACGGCAATGATGTTCAGTCCGCTCGGAGGGCAGGCCAACGCGCAGTTGCCTGCCGATCAGACCGGCAATCCAGCCTGCTTCACGCCTGAGGAAGGCGCTGCCGCTCGTGGTGGCTTCGGCGCCGACCACCGGGACCTGTCGGTGGCCGAGCAGAAGGCCATCGAGGCCCGGACCGCGCAGATCCTGAAGGCCAAGCAGGCCCGTGGACTCGCGCCGAAGGCCGGCAAGCTGGCGGCCGCGACCGTGCCGGTGTACATCCACGTGATGCGCAGCGCCAGCGGCGCCGGCGATGTCACCGCCACCCAGATCAGCAACCAGATCGCCGAGCTGAACCAGAACTTCGCCGGCGGTGAGTCGTCCCAGGCCGCCAACACCGGATTCACCTTCACCCTGGCCGGTACGTACCGGTACAACAACGACACCTGGCACCGGGACGGCGCGAGCACCACGTACCGCTCGCAGACCCGCAAGGGCGGGAAGAACGCGCTGAACATCTGGCTCGTCGACTTCTCCTACCTGGGTATCGCGACCTTCCCGTGGGACTACGCGAGCAACCCGTCGATCGACGGCATCCGGGTGCAGTACAGCTCGCTGCCCGGTGGATCGGCGACCAACTACAACCTCGGCAAGACCGCGTCCCACGAGGCCGGGCACTGGTTCGGGCTGTACCACACGTTCCAGGGCGGTTGCACGAGTACGAACGACTCGGTGGCCGACACGCCCGCGCAGAGCAGTGCTTCCAGCGGCTGCCCGACCGGGCGTGACTCCTGCTCGCTGCCCGGCCTGGACCCGATCCACAACTACATGGATTACTCGTACGACTCCTGCTACAACCAGTTCACGCCGGGACAGTCAACCCGGATCAGCAACATGTGGACTGCCTATCGTGCATGAGACCCGTTTGTGACATCTGGACCGTACGCCAACTAGAGTGCGGCCGATGCGTGTGCTTCTGACGGCTTGCGCGACCGCCGCACTGGTGGCCGCCGGGCCTGTGACAGCGACCGCCGCCGGCCAGGGCTTACAGAGCCCGGTCGGCGGCGACCTGCTGACCGCGAAGCCGACGGTGGTCGCCACGGGGGCGTCGCCGCCGGCCGTGCAGGCGTCGGCCTTCGTGGTCGCCGACCTGGACACCGGTCAGGTACTCGCCGCCAAGGCCCCGCACGCCAAGCTCCGCCCGGCCAGTACGCTCAAGACGCTGACCGCGCTGGTGCTGCTGCCCCGGTTGAAGAAGACCGATCCGGTGATCGGCTCGGACGCCGACGCGGGCATCATCGGCAGCAAGGTCGGGGTGTACCCGGGCCTGCACTACACCGTCGACCTGCTCTTCCAGGGCATGTTCCTGGCCTCCGGGAACGACGCCGTGCATGCGCTCTGCGCCCACGACCAGGGCGGCATCCCGGCGACCATCCAGCGGATGAACCAGAAGGCCAAGGACCTCGGCGCGCTGGACACGAACGTGACCGATCCGACCGGGCTGGACGCTGATGGGCAGTACTCCAGCGCGTACGACCTGGCGTTGTTCGCGCAGGCCGGGCTGTCGCGGCCGGACTTCGCCAAGTACGCCTCGACGAAGTTCACGAACTTCCCGAATGCGGGCAACAAGGGCACGTACCAGGTCGCGAATCAGAACAAGCTGCTCTTCAACTACGACGGCGCGCTGGGCGTGAAGACCGGGTACACGACGCTGGCGCGGAACACGTTCATCGGTGCTGCCCGGCGGAACGGTCACACGCTGGTGGTGACGATGATGAACGCGCCGCACGGGATCACCGAGGACGCCAGCAACATGCTGACCTGGGCGTTCGCGAACTACGGCAAGCTCAAGCCGGTCGGCACGCTGGTCAAGCCGGCCGCCGCGCCGCCGAAGACCACCTCCGACAGCAAGACCACCCCCAGCGGCCCGGAGCCGGGCCCGGACCGCCCCGCCCGCAGCCGCACCGTCCTCAGCCCCGGCCAGGCAATGCAGTCCCTCGCCCTCCGAATCCCAATCTGGCTCTACGCGGCCCCGCCCGTCCTCCTACTAGGCCTCTTCCTCCGCCGCCCCCGCTCCCTCCGCCGCGGCCGCCGCCACTAGCCCGGTGCCGCTAAGGGCGTCGGCGGACGGAGCGGGCGGCGCGTACGGCTCCGACGGCGAGGGTGGTGAGTGTGGCGCCGAGCACTGCGCCGGCGGCGACCGCGACTGTGTCTGCCTTGCGGGCCGGGATCGGTACCACCTTGTAGCGCTTTCCCGGCGGGCCGAGCAGCAACGGCTCCTCGGCTGCCGGCCCTGGCGCCGCGACCCGAGCGGCCCCGGCATGCTGCCCCGCCGCACCGGCCTCGGCATGCTGCCCTGCCCGAGCCGCACCACCCTCCGCCGCCGGCGCCGCCTCGGCTTCCTCGGCTGCGCGGGCGTCCAGGGTTGCTTCCTTTGCCCAGGCTGCGATCAGCATGATCACCCTGGTCATCAGGTAGATCCAGACAAGGAGCGCCAGCGGAAGTGCGAGTGCTCCGTACGCGGCGTTCGACCCGATCACGTGGTCCACGTACACGTTGCCGAGCTTCTGGGCCAGGTAGAACACCACCCCACCCGCCAGCGCGGCGATCAGACCGACCTTCCGCGGCAGGATGATCCGCGGCAGGGCAGTCTCCAGGTACAGGAAGAGCACCGCGCCGGCCGCGATCCCGACGACGATGCTGATCAGGTCGAAACCCCAGTTCGCCAGCCACGTACCGGACAGGTCGGTGGCGTTGACGATGCGCTGCGACACGCCCGTCAGCACCGACGACGCGCCGGTCGCGATCAGCCCGATCAGGCCGAGGCCGATCATCGCGGCCAGGTCCGCCAGCTTCAGCTTGATCGCGTTCCCGGGCTGGTCGTCCAGCTCGTGCATGGACCGGATCGAGGCCCGCATCGAGTCGATCCAGCCGAGCCCGGTGAGCAGCAGCGACACACCCGAGATCAGCCCGATCGTGCCGGCGTGCTGGATCAGCCCGTCGATGTCGATGTTCTTGCCGATCCCGGGCAGGTTCTGCTGGATCGCGTCCTTCAGCGCCGCGATCGCGTGCGGGCCGAGCAGCGGTCCGGTGATCGCCGCCGCCAGCACGATCAGCGGGAACAGCGACAGGAACCCGAAGAAGCTGGTCGCACCGGCCAGCCGGTTCCCCCGGCGGTCACCGTACCGGCTCCACGCCCGCCACAATTGCGTACGGCTGAACCGTTTCCAGGCGGCCTTGAGCGTCTTCATCGTTCTCCTGTACCCGTGACGAGGAGAGTCAGCCTGCCAGCGGGAACGATCGTTGCGGGCGCCACACGCCGTCGGCACCGTGTTCGTACCGGCTGAAGTACTCCACGTCGAACCCACAGTCGTACTCGGACAGGGCGTCGTACGCGCGGTCCAGCGCGTCCTTGCCCAGATCGTGCGCGACCGTGACATGGGGGTGGTACGGGAACTTGAGGTCGACCTGCAACGGGCCGGACCGGACCTGCGACTGCAGCACCTCGCAGGACGAGATGCCCTCCGCGAGCGGTACGAACACCACCGGCGAGATCGGCCGGAAGGTCGCCGTGCCGCGCAGCCGGATCCGGAACTTCGGGAACCGGGCCGCGACCGCGAGCAGGTGCTCGTCGATCGCCGCCAGGTCGTCCGCCGCGATCTCGGTCGGCGGCAGCAGCGTCACATGGGTCGGAATCGACGCGGCCATCGGATCACCGAAGTCGGCCCGGTACTTCTGCAGCTCGGTCCCGTACGGCTCCGCGATCGGAATCGCGACACCGATGGTCGTCATGCGGTGGCCGGGCCGGCGACGAAGCCGAGGCGGTCGTACACCTTGGCCAGGGTCGGCGCGGTGACGGCGCGGGCGCGCTCGGCACCTTGCGCCAGGATCGCGTCCAGCTGGGCCTTGTCGTCCAGGTAGCCGAGGGTCTTCTCACGGAACGGGGTGACGAACTCGACCACGACCTCGGCCAGGTCCTTCTTGAAGTCGCCGTAGCCACGGCCCGCGTACTCGTCCTCGAGCTCGCTGATCTTCCGGCCGGTGAGGGCCGAGTAGATGGTCAGCAGGTTCGCGACGCCGGGCTTGTTCTCCTCGTCGAAGACGACGTCCCGGCCGGAGTCGGTGACCGCGGAGCGGATCTTCTTGGCACTCGCCTTGGGGTCGTCCAGCAGGTCGATGATGCCGGCCGGTGACGAGCTGGACTTGCTCATCTTCGCCGACGGGTCCTGCAGGTCGAAGATCTTCGCGGTTTCCTTGACGATGTGCGCCTCGGGCAGCCGGAAGGTCTTGCCGAACCGGTGGTTGAACCGCTGCGCCAGGTCGCGGGTCAGCTCCACGTGCTGGCGCTGGTCCTCGCCCACCGGGACGCGGTCGGCCTGGTAGATCAGGATGTCCGCGGCCTGCAGGATCGGGTACGTGAACAGGCCGACCGTGGCGCGGTCGGCGCCGCCCTTCGCGGTCTTGTCCTTGAACTGGGTCATCCGGCTGGCCTCGCCCATGCCGGTGATGCAGGACAGCGCCCAGGCGAGCTGAGCGTGCTCCGGCACCTGCGACTGGACGAACAAGGTGGACCGCTCCGGGTCGATGCCCGCCGCGAGCAGCTGCGCCGCGGATCGGCGGGTGCGCTCGCGGAGCGCCTTCGGCTCGTACTCCACTGTGATGGCGTGCAGGTCGACGACGCAGTAGAACGCGTCGTGGTCGTCCTGCAGAGCCACCCACTGCCGCAACGCGCCGAGGTAGTTGCCGAAGTGGAAGGAGTCCGCCGTCGGCTGGATCCCGGAGAGCACGCGCGGGCGTCGCTGGGAACCGGCTGCGGAGGGGTCAGACGCAGCATGGGACATACGCCCGATTCTGCCAGCGAGAGAAGTCAGCCCCACACCCGGGCGGGTCTATGCCTTCATAACCTCGACCTTATGGCCCACCTCGCTCCGGTTGGAACGGCAGCTCGACAGTACGTATGCGCCTACTGCATGCCCCCAACAGGCGGGGGAGGCACGCCCGCTGGCGGGGCAGTGGTCGTATACGTACTGTCGAGCTGCAGTTATGGGGGTTACCAGGTCCAGCCGCGGGCGGAGAGTTCTTGTTCTTCTTGCCAGCGTTTTTGTTCGGAGTGGGGTTTGGCGGGGGTGGTGGGGACGCCGGCCAGGCGGCAGGCCTCGTCGAGGAGGTCGTCGTAGGCGGCCTCGAGCGCCATCAGGCGGTGGGCGCGGGCGTAGATGTGCGGCGTGGACTCGACGGTGCGGATCTTGCCGGCCAAACACCCCAGCCGGGTCTGCAGGCGGAGGGTGTCGAACGGATCCGGCACCGGGTCCGGCGGCGGGCGCAGGCGGGTACGCAGCCGCGCGATCGGCCCGCCGACCCGGCCCTGTAGATCACGGCGCAACCGTGAAGGGGGTGGATTCGGGAGGATCAGGCCGAGCAGGACGCAGAGCACCAGGAACACACCCAGCGAGACCAGCCACGCCATCGCACTCACTCTCCACTTCAGAGCGTACGGCGCCAACCGCCCCACCGCGACGGGTCATCACCCAGTCGTCGCCGGGTTCCCGTCCGCCGCCGCGGCGAGCTTCGGTACCAGGTTGTCGAGCACGATCGGCAAACTGAGTACGGAGACAAAACTGATCGCCCCGTACAGCGGGTCGTCGTAGTTCTCCTCGACGAACACATCCCGCCCTTCGGTCCGTACCTTGAGGTTCCGGTACAGCGGATCAGCCTTCAGCTTCGCCGTGCCGCCCTTCGGCGGGAACCACAGCAACACCTGCTGATCCAGCAACGTGATCCGCTCGGCGCTGAGATTCCCGCCGAACTTGTCCCCGATCACCTTGTCCAGCCCCGCCGGCAACGTGAACCCGAAGTCCGTCAGCAACCGCGACCGCGGATCCTGCGACCCGAACACGAAGAACCCCTCGTACGGCGAAGCGATCAACGCGCTCTTGCCCTTGAATTCAGGATGCTTCGCCCGCACCTCCGCGAACCGCTGCTCGATCCCCCGCACCAGCTCATCGGCCTGCTGCGCCTTCCCGACCGCCTGACCGACCGTACGCGCCACCACCTGCCACGACACGCCATAGTCCGGTACGCCGACCGGCTGGGCGACCGTCGGCGCGATAGCAGTCAGCTTCTTGTAGTCGTCCGCCGAGATCCCCGAGTACAGCCCGACAATCAGATCCGGCCGCAGCGCGGCGATCGTCTCGAACTGCAGCCCGTCCTTGTCGCTCAGCACCTGTGGCAGCGCGGCGTCCCCGAGCTTCGCCTTCGCCCACGGGAACAGCGCCCCGGGCTTCTCACCGAACCACTCGGTCGTCGCCACCGGTACGACCCCCAGCGCCAGCATCGCGTCCTGCTCGACCAGGCCGACCGCCACGATCCGCTTCGGCGCCGCCTTGACCACGGTGTCGCCGTACTTGTTCTTGATCGTGACCGGAAAACCACCGCCCTGCCCGGCCGCGGTCTGCGGCGCCTCGTCGGCACTGCTTCCACACCCGGTCAGGGCGAGCAGGAGTACGGCCAGGAACACCAGCGGGCGCATGCGGACCTCACAGAGTCGAGTTAGGTTGCCCTAACCTAACTCGAAACCCAGTCCGGCGGTACTCAGTCCCGGCGGTACTTGGTGATCGCGTTGTCCTGTTCGAGCTTGTCGGCGGCGGCCTGAATTCGCGCGGTCCATTCGGACTGCTGCAGTCCGCCGGCCAGAAACTGACCGGTTGCCGCGGCGGCCGCGGTCGCGAACTCCGGGTACCAGCTGTCGAAGTACCAGGTGATGATCTGGTCACCGGCCGCCGACAGCAGGTCGCGAGCCGACCGGAGTGCCGAACCGATCTCCAGCCCGTCGGCCGAACCGCGTACGATCGTGAGCTGATTGGACTCCGAGCTGACCTGCGCCGCCACATCCTGGGACAGCTGCGCCCGCAGGTACTCGAACCCACCGGCCGCGTTCTTCGCCTTCGCCGGCACCAGGAACGGCGCGGTCGCGGCCACGTGCAGCCCGCTGACCAGCGCGGGCGACGAGTCCAGCGCAGGTACGGCGAACATCGTCAGCGCGAAGTCGGCCGGGATCTGGCCCTTCATCTCGTTCTCCAGCCAGTTCCCGCACGGCAGCATCCCGGCCTTGCCGGCCAGGAACCGCTTCTGCGAGCCGAGGTGGTCGTACTTCGCGCTGCCCGGCGCGATCAGCCCGCGCTTGGCGAGCTCACCGACCGCGACGATCGCCCGGGTCACGTGCTCGTCCTTCCAGGCGCCGGCCTCGAGATTGTCGATCCGCTTCAGCACGTCCGCGCCACCGGACTTGGCGGCCAGCGTGAGCACCAGTTCGAGCAGGTAGTACGGATGCGCGCCGGCGTAGATGAACGGTCCGATTCCGGCCGCTTTCATATCGGTGCCCAGGGCAAGCAAGTCCGGCCAGGTCTTGGGTACGTCCCAGTTGTTCCGCTGGAACATGCTCGCGGAGTACCACAGCCCGTACACGGTGGCGATGTAGTTGAGCGTGCGCTGCGTACCGTCGTACCGGCCGGCATCGAGCAACTGGGGCAGCAGCTGATCCTTGACCGCCTTGTTCGGATCGTCCCAGGACGGCGCGGTGAGGAGCCGGCGGAGATCGCTGAGCTGGTTGTCCTTGACCAGCCGGCCGAGGTCCAGCGCGCCGTCACCGCTGCTCAGCACCACATCCGGCGGCGTACCGGTGGCGAACCGGGGCAGCAGTTCCTCCGGCAATTGCGCGGTCAGCTTCGGCGTGACGCTCGCCGAGGCGTACTTCTTCCGGTACGCCGCGGCCGCGAATCCGCCGTACTCGTCACCGATCACCACATCGACCGCGGCGCCTTCGTCGACCCGGAACGGGTTCTGTGGCGACACGGTCGGAACTGTCGTGGCTGGCCCCGACGAGCAGCCGCTCAGGACCGCTCCGGCCAGCACTCCCTGCAGCATGGTCCGACGTTTCAGCACCACCGCAGGCTAGTACTTGGGGGTGCCGCGCGGCGGTCGGCGTGCTGCCGGCCGTCGCGCGGCGAGTGCATCAGGCAGTACGCCGGATCCGGCCTTCGTACCGGGCTTCCAGGGCGTGGTTGTGCTCGTCGCCGCCGGGGATGTTCGCGGACAGGTAGACCGGCGGGGTCTCGCCGGCCTCGGTCATCCGGCGCAGGACCTCCGCGACCAGCATCTGTGCGATCAGGGCCGCGGTGATGGACGAGACCGCACACACCTTGCCGCCGCCGTCCGGCAGGTCGAGTACGGAGTCGCCGAACGGCGCGTGGTTGTCGAGGACGACGTCCGCGAAGTCGATCAGCTTCTTGCCGGACGGGTGCCGCGAGTCCATCCCGCTGGTGTGCTGCATCGAGGTGATCGCGATCAGCGGGTGACCCTTTTCCTTCACCACGCTGGCGAGTTCGACGATGGAGCCGTTCACGCCGGAGTTCGACGCGATCACGAACAGGTCGCCCGGCTGGGCCGCGGACAGTTCGTACAGCTTCCGCGAGTACGCCGGGTCGCGCTCGAGCTCGGCGCTGCGAAGCAGCTCCGGCGGCTCGCCACCGAGCAGAACCAGGTCGCGCAGCGCGATCCGGTTGCTGGCGATCAGGCCACCGGCCCGGCCGGCGATCTCCATCGCGAGCGCCTCCGAGTGCCCGGACCCGAAGGCCTGGATCACCCCGTTCGCGCGCAGCGACGTGGTCATCAGGTCGGCCGCGTCCTGGATCGGGCCGTCGATCTGCGCGGTCACCGCGGACAGCACCGGCATCAAGGTCTGCACATAGGCCTGCGCGCTGACGCCCGAAACATCCGCGCGATCCCCCGAAATACTGCTGGCCATCAGCGGCCCCACCCCTCGATTAATCTGTTCACTTCGGCAGACTCGATGCCGACAAGTGCGCAGGTTTGCGGTTTGCTGGACAGAACTTTTCTCACCTGACAGCTAAAGTCAAGGCTCATCCGGGGGATCTCCTCAGATCGGGACCGTTGCGTAACTTGTTCTATTGTGCTTTTTATACGCTCTTTTGAGCAGTTTGGAGCATTGAGTATGTCGGTAGAACGCCCTCTGCCGGACCCTGCCGACACCGCCGCCGGCCAAGTGGTCCAGGCGCCGGCCGGTCCGCTGGTCCTCGGTGGGGACCTCGGTGGCACCTCCACCCGAATCGTGATCGCGGACTCCGAGGGCAACGTAATCGGTCGCGGTGCCGCCGCGGGCGGAAATCCGACCAGTCATCCGGCAAGTGCGGCGGCCAACTTCGGTCAGGCGCTTCACGTTGCCACCACGGGGCTGGACCCCGCGATGGTGCAGGCGGCAGTGGTCGGGATGGCCGGCGGCGTGGCGCTCGCGCGGCCGGACGTGAAGGCCCAGTTCGAGGCGGCGTGGACGGGCGCCGGACTGACGGTTCCGCCCCAGTACATCGGTGATCTGGAGGTCGCGTTCGCCTCCGGTACGCCGGAACCGGACGGCACCGTGCTGATCGCGGGCACCGGGAGCAACGCCGGCCTGATGCGGAACCACCAGCTGGTACGGATGGCGGGCGGCCACGGCTGGCTGCTCGGCGACGACGGTTCCGGCTTCTGGCTCGGCCGCGAGGCGGTGCGCAGCGTCCTGAAGACGCTGGATCTCCGCGAGCCGCTCGGGCCGCTCGGGCAATCCGTCGTCCTCGCGATCCTGACCGAACGGGACGCGGACGCGATCGCACGCGGCGAAGGGTACGAAACCTTGCGCGACGATCTGGTGCGTACGGTGAACAGCCGGCCGCCGGTCATGCTCGCCGAACTGGCCCCGGCCGTGATCGCCGCGTACGGAGCTCAGGATGAGACCGCTCAGGCGCTGGTGAAACGCGCAGCCGAGTTGCTCACGGAAACCGCCGCGCGGCTGCAGACAACGTCGGACACCGGCCCGATGGTGCTGGCCGGCAGTGTCGCGGGCGAGTCCTCACCGGTCGGTCAGCTGATCCGTCAGTACTTCGACGGCGACGTCCGGACCGCCCGGGACGGGGTCAGCGGCGCGACCTGGCTGGCCCTCGACCGCCTCGACCCCGCCCTCGCGACGGAACGAACCCACTCCCGGCTGGTCCTCTCCTAGAACCCAGTCCTCTCCTGGGACCCGGTCCTGGAACCAGCCTGGGCTCAGTCGAAGACCGACACCGGCCGGACCTCGACCGCGCAGAACTCGGCCTCCGGAATGGTGGCCGCGATTTCCTCCGCGCGGCCGGGTCCGGCCACGTCGATCAGAAAGACCCCGGCCAGTTGCTCCTTGGTCTCCGAGTACGGGCCGTCGGTGGTGGCCCGGACGCCTTCGCGGACCCGGACCACCCGGGTCTTCGCCGGCGGGTCGAGCGGGACCGCGTTGATCAGCTCACCGGACTCCTGGAGCTCGGCGAGCAACTTGTCGAGCTGCGCCGACAGCGCCGCCCGGGCCTGCTTCGGCAGCGCCTTTCCGCGCTCGGTGTTCAGGAACGACGGGTGCCCCCAGGTGACCGGGTTGCTGTGAATGAGCAGCAGGTACTTCATGGTCGTACTTCCTTTCGGACAGCGGATCTTCGCAGCAGAGGTCGGAAGCAATCCGGGGTCCTCGACATTTTGAGACTTTAGGCTGAGCGGTATGGACGAGATCGATTTCCGGCTGGCCGACGGCCGGATTCTGCATGGGTACGACAGTGCGCCCGGCGACGACGGCAAGCAAGTCGGAGGCCAAGCGGTCTTAGGAAGACAACTCACAAGACCAACTCCTTGGCTCACAGAACGACATGGCTACGATCCGACTTCTTCGACCGGCCCGGGTACGGCGGATCGACGGCCGCGCCGGGCCGCACGATCGCCTCCACCGCGGCCGACCTGACCACCATCCTGGACACCCTTGGGATCGCAAGCTGCGCCCTAATGGGGTACTCCGGCGGTGGCTCGTTCGCGCTCGGCGCCGCCGCGGTCCTCGGTGCCCGCGTCACCGCGGTCGCCACGCTCGCCGCGGTCGCGCCGTACGACGCACCCGGCCTCGACTGGTACGCCGGAATGATCTCGTCCGGAGTCGCCTCCCTGGAAGCGGCAGCTGCCGGGCGCGAGGAGAAGCTGCGGTACGAGACGTCGGGTGTCGAGTACGACCCGGAGTTCACCGAGTCGGATGTGGCGATGTTCGGCGGACCGTGGGGCTGGCTCGGCTCGATCGCCGGTGAACCCGCGATGCCGAGCGGCCCGAACGGGCTGGTCGACGACGACTGCGGCTACGTGCTGCCGTGGGGCTGCGACCCCGCGACAATCACCACCCCGGTCCGCCTGCTGCACGGCACCGCCGACCGGATCATCCCCAGCTCGCACTCCCAGTGGCTCGCCGCCAACCTCCCGACCGCCACCCTCGACCTGCACCCCGGCCTCAGCCACGTCTCAATCCTCACCCACGCCGAGCCCACCCTCACCTGGCTCCACGAAACCGCACCCAAGAACGGCTAGCCCTCTCCCCCGCCCCACCCTCGCGCCGGCGCACGCCCCACCCAACGCCCCCAAACCGGTTCGGGGCGCCTAGCCGCCCATTCCGGGAGCACAACCCGCCCCACTCCACGCACACAACCACCCCAAACCGGTTTGGGGCACCCAGCATCCGCTGGACGAAGCCGATAGCGACATCCCCGCCGACCACTACCCGTCGTTCGGTACCCCACGCCCGATTCCAAGCAACAGCTTGACATCGGCTGACGTCTGGCGCATATTCCAAGCATGTCTTTGGAGAAGGATCCGCGTCGCACCCGGCTGCTGAACGATCCGCTGGCCATTCGCGCGATGGCGCACCCGGTGCGGCTGGACCTGCAGTCCCTGCTGGGCCGTGAAGGACCGATGACCGCCGCGGACGCGGCCCGGCGGCTGGGGATCAGCCAGGCGCTGGCGTCACACCACCTGCGCCAGCTGGCGAAATACGACTTCGTCGAGCCCGCACCAGGCAAGGACAACCGCGAGCGCCCGTGGCGGCTGGTCTCGACCTCGCAGTCCTGGCGCGACGCCGGCTCAACCCCGGAAGGCGCCGCCGCAGCGGAAGTCCTCGAGCAATTGCTGGCCGAACGCGCCCTGGACTCACTCAGCCAATGGCAGCAGCAACGCCCGACCGAGGACGCGGTCTGGCGGGACAACTCCGGCATCGGCCAGAGCGGCTTCTACCTGACCAGCGAAGAGCTGGCCGACCTGGTCACCCAGATCGACGCACTGCTGCAGCGCTGGGTCGACGAACGCCCGATCGACGACAAGTCCACCCGCCCGCCGGGCAGCCGGCACGTCCAGTTCACCCAGATCGTCACCATCTCCCCCGAAGAGGAGTAGCCATGAAGGACTTGTGGGGCGTCCTGGTTCGGCAGCGTGATTACCGGCTGATGCTCAGCGCCGGACTGATCTCGCTGACCGGCGATTGGCTGTTGCGTACCGGCCTCGCGTTCCAGGTGTACGTACTGACCGGGTCGACGCTCGCTTCGGGCGGACTGCTGCTCGCCTCGTTCCTGCCCGCGGTCGTACTCGGTTCGCTGGCCGGGGTTTTCGTGGATCGCTGGGACCAGCGCACCACGATGATCGTCACGAACGTACTCAACGCGGTCGTCTTACTTCCCCTTCTCGCGGTCCACGGCGCAAGCACGATCTGGATCGTGTACGGCGTCGTACTGGCGCAGAGTTGTCTGCAGCAGTTCTTCACGCCGGCCGAGCAGTCGCTCGTACCGGTGCTGGTCAACACCGAGCAACTGGTCACCGCGAACGCGCTGAACAGTCAGATCCGCGACCTCTCCCGGTTGATCGGCGCCGCGCTCGGCGGATTGTTCGCTGCCATCGGCGGACTGACGATGCTGGCGGTCGCCGATGCCGTGACGTTCCTGATCGCGGTCGCCCTGGTCGCGGCGATGCGCCACCGGCGTACCCCGAATCAGGCCGACGAACCAGCCGAGGAGACCGCAGGCGGCGCGATCCGGCGGCTGAAGACCGAGTGGACCGACGGGCTGCGGCTCTGCGTGGCCGGGCCGGCGATCCGGTTGCTGTTCGTGTTCTCCCTGGTCACCGGGGTCGGCGAAGGCATCATGAGCACGCTGTTCGCGCCGTTCGTCAGCGCCGACCTCGGCGGCGACGGCAAGGTGTACGGCCTGATCGTGTCGTCCCAGGCGATCGGCGGCATCGTCGGCGGACTGATCGCGGCCGCGATCGGCTCCCGCTGGCCGGCCGCGACGCTGTGGGGGCTCGGCGCGTTCGCGTTCGGGCTAATCGACGTCGCGCTGTTCCTCTACCCGCTGGTGTCGGACAGTACGTTGCCGGCGTTCGTCTTCATGATCATCGTCGGCCTGCCCGGCGCGCTCAGCCTGGCCGGGATGATGACCGTGTTCCAGTACCTGACCGCCGACGGCACCCGGGGCCGGATCTTCGGTGCCATCGGCGCCGCCGAGAGTGTCGCCGTCCTGGTGGGGATCACCACGGCCGGCTTCCTCGGCGACGCCGTCGGCATCATCCCGGTCCTGGTCGTCCAGGGTCTCGGGTACGTCGTCGGCGGGCTGGTCGTGTTCAGTCGCCGGCGGGGGCTGCTGCCTCAGGTGGAAGTTGCTCCTCCGTTGCCGGCGTGACCCGGTGCAGCCGGACCCGCGCGACCCGGCGGCCGTCCATCTCGGTGACGGTCAGGGTGTGCGTGCCGAGCGGGACCTCGTCGCCGGTGGCCGGGACCTTCCCGAGCGCGGCGGCGAGGAATCCACCGACGGTCTCGTACGGACCGTCGGGCAGCTCGATCGTGGTCGCGTCCGCGAAGTCGTCCAGGTTGAGCAGGCCGTCCACGACCAGGTCGCCGCTACCCAGCCGGGTCGTTTCGGCGGCCTCCTCGTCGTACTCGTCCTTGATGTCGCCGATCAGCTCCTCGACCAGATCCTCCAGCGTGACGATGCCGGCGGTGCCGCCGTACTCGTCCAGGACGATCGCCAGATGCGTACTCCGGCGGCGCATCTCGGTCAGCGTCGGCAGCAGCTTCGCGGTGTCCGGCAGCATCAGCACCTCGCGGGCCAGGTCGCCGACCCGGACCGAACGAGTCGCGACCGCCGGGTCGAACAGGTCCCGGACGTGCACGAACCCGGCGATGTCGTCGGCCGAGCCGTGCATCACCGGGTACCGCGAGTGCGGCCGCTCGGCGGCGAACTTGACCGCCTTGTAGGCCGGCATCTCGGCGTCGACGAAGTCCACCTCGGTCCGCGGCAGCATCACCTCGCGGAGCTGCCGGCTGCCGGCCTCGAAGACGTCGTCGACGATCTTCCGCTCCTCCTCGCCGAGCGACTCGTGCCCGGAGACCAGGTCCCGGAGCTCCTCGTCGGTCATCACCTCACGGTTCGCGTTCGGGTCACCACCGAGCGCGCGGACGACCAGGTCGGTCGACTTCGACAGCAGCCAGATCACCGGCCGGGCGCCGGAGGCGATCTTGTCCACCATCGGGCCGAGGGCGAGCGCGAACCCCTCGGCCCGCTGCAGCGCGAGCCGTTTGGCGGCCAGCTCGCCGACCACGATCGAGACGTAGGAGATGCAGATGGTGATCAGCACCAGCGCGACCGTGTTCGCCACCGAGGCCGGCAGGCCCAGGGAGCGCAGGTGCGGCGCGAGTGCGTCGGCCAGGGTCGCGCCACCGAAGGCGGCGGACAGGAACCCCATCAGCGTCACGCCGATCTGCACGGCGGAGAGGAACCGGTTCGGATTGGCGGCCACTTTGGCGACGATCTCGCCGCGTTTGCCGCGGTGCGACAGGGACTTGAGCTGGCTCTCCCGGAGTGACACCAGGGCCATCTCGGCGGCGGCGAAAACGCCGCCGATCAGTACGAAGACCAGAATCAGCAGGATGTTAGACAGGGTGCCGTTCATGGGTGGGTTGTCCTAGCGCCCTCTCGTCAGACCACGAGAGGGCGGGCGTTGGGCGTAATCGTCGTCCATTTCCCAATCCTACCGGCACCGCGCCTGTTCGACTTTGTTGGTTTATGCTGATTCCTGGCCGGACACGTCGAACGGCCGGGAGGGTCAAACGATGAACACACCCCGCGGAGTACGCCGGACCGGTACCACCCTGTCCGACGGACGCGAGCTGATCTACTACGACCCGGCCGACGCGCCGGAGCGGGTACCGCTCGAGGACAGTCGTGGCCTGCCCGCCCCGCAGCCGCAGGTCGAGCTGCGGACCGACCCGCTGACCGGTGACGTGATCACGTACGCCACCCACCGCAACACCCGGACCTACCTGCCGCCGGCCGACCAGTGCCCGCTGTGCGCGAGCAAACCCGGCAACCCGACCGAGATCCCGGACCACGACTACAACGTGGCCGTCTTCGAGAACCGGTTCCCGTCCTTCGCCGGCCCCGGCCGGACCGAGGTGGTCTGCTTCACCAGCGACCACAACCGCTCCTTCACCGACCTGTCCCAGGGCCAGGCCCGGCTGGTCGTCGACACCTGGGCCGACCGGACCGCCGAGCTGAGCGCCCGCGACGACGTCGAGCTGGTGTTCCCGTTCGAGAACCGCGGCCGCGAGATCGGCGTCACGCTCAGCCACCCGCACGGCCAGATCTACGCGTACCCGTTCGTCCCGCCGCGGATGCGGAACCTGCTGACCCAGGCGCGCAAGCACCAGGAAGTTGCCGGTAGCAACCTGTTCGCGGACGTCCTGGCCGCGGAGCGCAAGGACGGTACGCGCGTCGTCGCCGAGAACGGCAACTGGACCGCGTTCGTACCCGAAGCCGCGCGCTGGCCGGTCGAGGTGCATCTGTACCCACACCGGCAGCTCGCGAGTATCGACGAATTGTCGGTCGGCGAACGCGACGACTTCGCCGAGTTGTACCTGGAGGTCCTGCACCGGCTCGACGGCCTGTACGGGGAGCCGCTGCCGTACATCGCCGCCTGGCACCAGGCGCCCGTACGCGTCGACCGTGAGCTCGGCTACCTGCACCTGGAGGTGTTGTCGATCCGGCGGGCCGCGGACAAGATCAAGTACCTGGCCGGCTCCGAGTCCGGGATGGGCGCGTTCATCAGTGACACCCGGCCCGAGGACGTGGCCGAAACCCTGCGGAAGGCCGATTCGTGAGCTCCTCCTTCACTGCGTCTGATTTTCAGGCTCTGTTCGGTACGTCACCCGAAGGCACTTGGCGGGCGCCGGGCCGGGTCAACCTGATCGGCGAGCACACCGACTACAACGACGGTCTGGTACTGCCGATCGCCTTGCCGAACCGGATTCTGGTCACCGCGGCCAAGCGCGACGACGGCCGGATCGCGGTGTCGTCGGGCGGGCGTCCCGGGGTGATCGAGTTCGGGATCGACGAGCTGGCGCCTGGTTCGGTGGGCGACTGGGCCTCGTACCCGGCCGGGGCCGCGTGGGTGCTGCGCGAAGCCGGCTACCCGATCGGCGGGGCGAATCTGCTGTTCGACTCGGACCTTCCGTCCGGCGCCGGACTCTCCTCGTCCGCCGCATTGCTCTGCGCCACGTTGTCCGCATTGCTCGGCCTGAGCGAGCTCGAAGTCGATCCGGCCGAGGTCGCGCGGCTCGCCCAGCGGGCCGAGAACCAGTACACCGGTGCGCCGGTCGGACTGATGGATCAGATGGCCTCGATGTGCTGCACCGCGGGTCACGCGCTGTACTTCGACATTCGCGCGATGGCGACCGATCAGATCCCGTTCGACCCGCCCGCCGATGGTCTCGCGCTGCTGGTGGTTGATGTGAAGGCACCGCATCGGCATGTCGACGGTGAGTACGCCGCACGCCGGAAGAGCTGTGAGCAGGCAGCGGCGGAGCTCGGCGTACCGGCGTTGCGGTCGATCGCGTACGAAGAACTGGACGATGCCCTTGCCCGGCTGACTGATGACGTCGTACGAAAGCGCGTACGCCATGTGGTGACCGAGATCCGCCGGGTCGAGGACGCGGTCGCATTGATGCGGGCCGGCAAGCTGCGCGAGGTCGGGCCGCTGTTCACCGCCTCGCATGCCTCGTTGCGCGACGACTTCGAGATCACCGTGCCGGAGCTGGATGTCGCGGTCGACACCGCGCTCGCGGCCGGCGCGCTCGGTGCGCGGATGACCGGCGGCGGGTTCGGCGGCTGCATCATCGCGCTGACCGAGGCTTCGGCGGCGGAAGCCGTACTGGCCGCGATCGAGAAGGCCTTTGCCGAGCACGGTTTCAGCGCGCCGAGCTCGCTCGCCGCGACCCCGTCAGCCGGCGCTTCCCGCGTCAGCTGACCGTTCGGGCACCCAACAAGGGCGGCCGGGCTTCAGGAGGCGACGACGAGGTCGCATCCGGTGTCGCGCATTGCTTTGCGGGCGGCCGTCGACAGGCCGTTGTCGGTGACGATCACGTCCAGGTCGGACCAGGTCGCGAACGTACTCAGGCCGACGGTCCCCCACTTGGTGTGGTCGGCGACCACGACCACCTCACGGCTGGCGGCGATGAACGACCGGTTCGTCTCGGCTTCCATCAGGTTCGGCGTACTCAGCCCGTGCTCCGCGTCGACACCATGCGCCCCGAGGAACAACAGGTCCAGGTGCAGCGACGCCAGCGCGGCCGTGGCGATCGGCCCGACCAGGGCGTCCGACGGCGTCCGGATGCCGCCGATCAGGACGACGGTCCGGTCCGAGCGGCCGTTGCCGTGGAACACGTCCGCGATCCGCGCCGAGTTCGTCACGACGGTCAGATTCTCCACCCGGAGCAGCTGCCGGGCCAGCGCGTACGTGGTGGTGCCCGCGCCGATGCCGATCGCACTGTCCGGCTGGACCCGGGTCGCGGCCTCGGCGGCGATCGCCTGCTTGGCCGCGGACTCCTGGGTCAGCTTGGCGTCGAAGCCCGGCTCGTGCGCGCTGCGCAGCCCGACCGAGGTCGCGCCGCCGTGCACCTTGTGCAGCAGGCCACTGGAGTCCAGCGCGTCCAGATCGCGCCGGATCGTCATGTCCGAGACGCCGAACCGGTCGACCAGTTCGGCCACCGTGATCGCACCCCGGCTGTTGACCTCGGCAACTATCGTGGCCTGGCGCTGGGCGGCCAGCTGGCCACCGCGGCCACGTGGCGGTTCTGCTCCGGCTGCGTTCACAGCAGCCAGAATAGCCCCGCGGGCGGTGAAACGCGTTCAAATATGTTGCTCGCCGGGTGGTCGCGCGGCACCCTGAAGCATGCGATTCCCCGAAGATGTCCCCGTCCTGACCGACGGCGTGGTGACCCTGCGTGCGCACTCGGCCGACGACATCGACCGCGTGTTCGAGACCTGCCAGGACCCCGTGATGCAGCGCTGGACCACCATCCCGGTCCCGTACCTGCGCGAGCACGCGGTCGGCTTCCTCACCGAGCAGGTCCCCAACGGCTGGCGAGAGAACACCGGCTGGTCCTGGGCGATCGAGTACGAAGGCGCGTACGCAGGCACGGTCGGTCTGCACGACGGCGAGGGCGGTGTCGGCGAGATCGGGTTCGCGGTCGGGCCGGCGGTCCGCGGCAAGGGCGTGATGACCCGGGCGGCGCGGCTCGCGGTCAAGTACGCGTTTGACGAACTGGACTGGACCCGGGTGATCTGGCGCGCGTTCGTCGGCAACTGGGCCAGTCGCCGGGTGGCGTGGAAGCTCGGCTTCCGCGACCTGGTGACGATTCCGGACGGCGGGCGGGCGCGCGGCGTCCGCGCGGACGAATGGGTGGCATCCGTTGGTCGCGACGACGAGTTGGAACCACAGGGCATCTGGTGGACCGTGCCCGTGCTGGCGGACGGTGGCATCCGGCTCCGGCCGTTGCGGGACTCGGACGCGCGGCGCGTACAAGAAGCGTGCAGTGACGAGCGGACGCAGTACTGGCTGACCGGAATGCCTTCGCCGTACGAGCTGAGCCACGCCGAAAAGTTCATCGCTGGGGAAACGGACGGGCTGGCGAGTGGACGTGCCGTGTCCTGGGCGATCGCCGATGCGGTCAGCGACGAACTGCTCGGCAACGTGAGCGTGTTCGACCTGAACAACCGGTTCGACAAGACCTTCGGCGAGATCGGGTACTGGGCACACCCCGATGCGCGCGGCCGGAAGGTGATGACAACGGCGGTACGGCTGGTGATCGCGCACGCCTTCACCCCGGTGGAAGAAGGCGGTCTCGGGCGGCGTCGCCTGGTACTGCACGCTGCCGCCGAGAACACCGCCTCCGCGTACGTCGCCGAGGCCACCGGCTTCACCCTCGTCGGCACCGAACGCCTCGCCAGCCCACGCCGCGACGGCACCTACAACAACCTCCTCGCCTTCGATCTCCTCCGCACCGAGTACGCGGTTGTTTAATGGCCGGCTGGGGGTTGCGCGGTGGTGGGCGGCGGGGGTAACGGTTACCGCGTGGAGGCGGAAATTTACGGCGGGTTGGTGAGATGCGACACCGGTTCCCCTCGCCGTTGTGGGAGCGGGCTGCTTGAATCGACGGGTGAGAGATCGTGAGGAACTCGTCCGCCGTTGGCAGGCCGGGTGGTCCGTCTCGCGTGGCTGGACCACGGTAGAGGACGACAACGACGGCATTCTGACCGTCCGCGCAGGTGAGGAGAGCCGACCGACGGAGTACGTCGTACTGGACGCGGACGACAAACCCGAACGGGTGGAACGAGCGGCGCAGCTGGCCCTCGCCGACGGCGGCGGCCGCGGCGCCGGCTGGATCACGCTGGCCACCGACGACAAGGAAGCCCGGATCGAGCAGCTGGAGGATCTCGGTCTGGAGGTGCAGCAGGATCAGGACTGGCTGATGACGATCCAGCTGTCCGAACAGCCGGCCTTGAAACTGCACGAGCGGTACGCGTTGCACACCGAGCTCGAGGACGACCTGATCATCACCCGGGCCACGTTGCACGGCGGGGTGGTGTCGAGCGGCCGGATGGCGGTGGTCGGCGAGGACGCTGTCGCGGACCGGATCGAAACCGACCCGGCGCATCGCCGCCGCGGGCTGGGCAGTGCGGTGATGGCGTCACTGGTCGAGGCAGCCGCCGCGAAGGGCGCGAAACGCGGCATCCTGATCGCGTCGATCGACGGCCTCCGCCTGTACCGAAGTCTGGGCTGGAAGGTCATCGCGGACATCGTGATCGCCCGTTCCACCGCTTGAGGTTCGAACGGTCCCGACAGCTGGGACGGCTTCAGTCAATCGTTTTCTTCAGGGATTGTTAAGAGGGTTCTCGACTCTGTAACGATGACCTCGCGCGTCGGTTAAGGTCGCTGTTCGGTGGCTGTTCAGTGGCCAGGGGGGACCTGGCAGGACCAACGGGGAACGACGCGCACACGGTACGACGAAGAACGTAAGGATTCGCCCAGCCATGACGGATTCGCCTACCCCCCGGCGGCACCGCGGCAGCAGACGAGCTGCCCGGCGGAGCCGTGGCCTGATCGGCCCGATCGTCAGCGCGCTGTCGGTGCTGCTCGCGATCGGCCCGGTCGTCTGGCTGATGTCGCGCGACACCTCGCACACCAACGACGCCACGACGGTGATGAACGTCGCCGAGAACAGCCGCGTCGACGGTGCGACCGGCGAAGGTACGCCGCTGATCACCATCACGAAGACGTTGCCGGACGGGCGGACGACGACCGCCGTGATCGGTACGCCGGCGCTCGGAGCGGGGACGACCTCGATGTCGGCTTCGACTTCGACGACGCCGGCTACGACTGGTACGCCGGACAGCCCGAGCAGCTTGCTCACGACACCGCCTGTGTCGACTGGGCCGACCGCACCGACTGTTGGCGTGACGACTGTGACCGTGCCGCCGACGCCGAGGCGTACGGACAACGGGGGCTGGAAACCGCGGCCGACCCGGAGTACGAGCAGCACGCCCCGGGACACGCCGACCAAGACGAAGACGACCGAGCCGACGCCGAGCGATACGCCCGATCAGCCGCCGAGTGGTGGCGGTACGAACGCGCAGGAGCGGCAGGTCCTCGAGTACACGAACCGGATCCGCGAACAGCAGGGCTGCGGACCGCTCCGGCTGGACAGTGCGCTGGTCGAGGCGGCCGGGCGGCACGCGTCGGACATGGTCCGGCGGCACTACATGGACCACACCAACCCCGACGGCGAAGGTCCGGGCGACCGGATGGCGGCCGCCGGGTACCGCGGGTCGGGCTGGGGCGAGAACATCGCCGCCGGGTACGACTCCGCGCAGAAGGTCGTCGCGGCCTGGATGAAGAGCGACGGCCACCGCAAGAACATCCTGAACTGCCGGTTCACCTCGATCGGAGTCGGGTACGACCCCGGCCAGGTGAAACCGGACTGGGGACCGGGCAGCTGGGTCCAGGACTTCGGCCGGAGCTGACCGGTGCCGGTTGTCCCAGTTGTCACTGTTGTTCCGGCTGTCACTGTGCCGGAAACACCGAGTGTTGATGAAACGTTGTGTCACGCTCACAATGTCCGGCCGATTCACGGCCGGTCGTGGCGGGTAGATCCGTCCTTGTCCTGTCGCCGGTACCTGGGGGGCACCGGTGAGACGGCTGATGAGGCACGTCTTGGGGGCGCGACTTTGAGAGGAACAACGAAATAATGTCCGAGTCCGGCAACGGCCGGTACAAACCGCGCCGGAAGGCGACCCGAGCGGCAACCCGCTCGTCGCGCTCCGGCAACCGGTCCACCCCGCCCGCGGAATCCACCCCGCCCGCACCACCCGAACCACCGCGCTACGCACCACGCTCCACCGACGACTCCCCGTTCTGGGCGAACACCCAGAACGCGAGCACGTCCAGCGAGTCCCCGTTCTGGGCCGGCAGCACGCAATCCCGCCCAGCCACACCGCAGTACGCACCACGCACCGACCTGCCGAGCTACACAGCCCCGGAGGACGACGCACCGGGTGCCGGCACGGGTCCGATTCCCGGCGTGGGTTCGTACTCCGCGGGCGACTCGGCTGCCGGCGCTGGGCCGATTCCCGCGGTGGGGTCTGGTACTGGGTTGGGGCAGCGGGCGGCGGGCGGGAGTCCGTCATGGGTCGCGCAGTCGATCGCCGGTGTGGATCCTGAGCCGGCGCCGGCAACCCCGCCGCCGAGCCGCGCCCGCCGCGCGGCCCGCCGCACCCCACCGGCAAACCAACCGGCAAACCAGCCGCCAGCCAACCAGCCGGCGACCGAAGCCACCACCGCCTGGTCCTCCCGCCAGGTAGCCGACGACTGGGCCTCCCTCGGCGACGCTCCCACCACCCCAGTCACCACACCCGCAGAAGCCAGCACCCCCACCCCCGCCACTCCTACAACCATCTCCACCGCTTCAACCACAGTTCGTTCCAGTACCCCAAGCGCAGCAGCAGGATCTGGCGGGCGTGGTGGTTCCGGGCGCGGCGGGGGCGGCGGACGGGGTGGGAAGGGGGAGCGGCCGCCTGGGCGGGGGCGGCGGGGGGTGGTTGCTCTTGCTGCTGTGGTGGTCGTGATCACGCCGGTTTCGTGGATCTTGTTGCATCAGCCGCAGAACGACAACGCGGATGCGTCCGTGCCGATCGTGACGCGGACGGACGACACGTACATCACGCCGAGCACCAAGGCGGCGAAGGCGACTCCGACGGCGCCGGTCAGTACGCCGCCGAGCGCGACGCCTACCGGTACGCCGACTGTGACGCCGACCGGAACACCGACGGGTACGCCGACCGACTCGGCGTCGCCGACCACGGTGCCGACGGGTACGCCGACCGACTCGCCGACGGATGCACCGACGACCGCGCCGACGTCAACGGACCCGACCACGGGACCGACCTCGCCGGGGCGCACGATCACCCCGCCGAAGCCGACCTCGACGAAGACCACGACCGCAACACCCCCACCCCCGCCCCCGCCGGTGGACGGTCAGATGAACGGCACCGAGAAGCAACTGTTCGACCTGATCGACAACGCACGGGTGGACAACGGGTGTGCCCGCCTGAAGCAGGACCCGAACCTGACTTCCGGCGCCCGGTCGACAGCCACCGACCGCGCCAGCTCAGGAAGGAGCCTGAACAGCGGGACCGGAGCCGGCGGAGACAAGATGACCGCCCAGCAGGCCTACAACCGGCTGATGAAGAACGCGAAGAGCACTGTGCTGGATTGTGGACTGACGACGCTTGGTGTGGGGTTCGACTCCGAGCCGCGCTGCCAGCTGGAGATCATCACCTGCATCGGCGGCTGGACGGATCGCAACGCGTGGGTGGCGAAGTTCTCCTAGTTGGTTCGGCTGTTTCTCGTGGGTTGGTGGGACCATGGGGGGAGGTGCCTGGTTCACCGACCTGCGGGAGGCTGGATGTTTTTCGAGCGGGATGATGTGGATCGGGCCGGGCCGGCGCATTTCGGGATTCATCCGGACGCTCTCGCGGCGGAGCGGCCGGATCGGCGGCCGGAGGAAGCGAAGCGGATGGGGCTGAGCCGGCACACCGAGGAGGGCGCGGTGCTGTCGTTCGCCTCGTCGCTGGACCGCGGCAAACCCGGCCACCGGATGATCGCCTGGATCCTGCTGGTGACGTTCGCGGCACCGGCGATCTACACCCTGTTCGCGCTGCTGTAGACGGTCCACGACACCGGTCGCCTACACCCTGGTCGCGCTGCTGTAGACGGTCCGCTACGCGCGGATGGTGCTGTTGGAGAACTCCTGGCGGTGGCGTTGGGGGGTGGTGCCGAGCACCAGGTGGAAGTGGTGCCGGAGGGTGTCCGCGCTGCCGAAACCGCTCTCGGTCGCGACTCGTTCGACTGGGCGATCGGTTGTCTCCAGCAACAATCGCGCCCGGTCCAGCCGCTGCCGCAGCAACCACGCCTGCCCGGAGCTCCCGGTCCGGGCCCGGAACTGCCGCGTGAACGTGCGCCGCGACATCGCCGCCACCCCAGCCCACTCGTCCAGCGACACCGGCCGATCCAGCCGTTCGCGGGCCCACACCATCGCCTTCTCGATGGGGTCGTCGGCCGGGTCCGCCGGTACGGGCACCGGGATGTACTGCGCCTGCGACCCGCTCCGGTGCGGCGCGACCACGATGTCACGGGCCACCTGCTGCGCCACCTCGACGCCATAGTGCGTACGGACCAGGTGCAGGCAGCAGTCCAGCGACGACGCCGTACCCGCTGAGGTGATGACGTCACCAAGGTCCGACCAAAGCACATCCGCGCGAACGGCAAGCCCCGGATACCGCGTACGCAGCTCGTCCGCGAAGCGCCAATGCGTACACACTTCCCGCCCGTCCGCGATCCCGCTCGCGGCGACCAGGAACGCGCCGATGCACAACCCGACCACGGTCGCCCCGCGCGCGTGCGCCCGCCGGATCGCGGCCAGCAACTCGTCGGAGGCCGGCCGCCCCGGCTCCCAGCTGGGCAGGACGACGACATCGGCCTGGTCCATCACGTCCAGCCCGTGCGGCACGCTGATCCCGAAGCCGGCGTTCGTCCGCAGCGATCCCGGTTCCTCGGCGCAGACGCGTACGTCGTACCGCACCGCCGGCGCCCGCCGTTCCCCAAGCACCAGGCACGGTACCGACAGGTGGAACGGACTGATCCCGTCAAAGGCGAGCACCGCGACTCTACGCACCCACCCAGTATGGCCCAATCTTCGGCATCCCTGACTCGCGGGCCACTGTTCGACCGGTGCGGCCGCGATGAGGATTGTGGACATGAAGATCACGCACATCGGCGGCCCGACCGCCGTCTTCGAGCTCGGTGGCCTCACATTCCTGATCGACCCGGCGTTCGATGAGCCGCGCGAGTACCAGCTCCCTGGCCGGGTGATGCGGAAGCTGACCGGCCCGGCGGTGCCGTTCGCGGAGCTCGGCCGGGTCGACGTCGCGCTGGTGTCGCACGACCAGCACAAGGACAACCTCGACGACACCGGCCGTGAGCTGCTGTCATCGATCCCGACAGTCCTCTCGACACCGGACGCGGCGACGCGGATCCCCGGCGTACGCGGCCTGGCGAACTGGGAGTCGATCGACCTCCCGCGCCCGGACGGCGGCGTCCTGACGGTGACCGGCGTACCCGCCCTGCACGGCCCGGAAGGCGCCGAGGCCGTACTCGGCGTGGTGACCGGCTTCGTACTCCAAGGCGACGGATTGCCGACCGTCTACGTTTCCGGCGACAACGCGAACGTAGGCCTTGTGAAGGAAATCGCCGACCGCTTCGCGCCCATCGACGTAGCCATCCTCTTCGCCGGCGCCGCCCGGACAACACTCCTCGACGGCGCAAACCTCACCCTCACGTCAACCGACGCAGTCGAAGCAGCCCGCCTACTCACCCCGGCCACCATCATCCCCGTACACACCGAAGGCTGGTCCCACTTCAGCGAAGGCCCCGAAACCTTCATCACCGCCTTCGAAGCAGCCGGTCTGGCCGATCGCGTCACCTTGCTGAAGCACGGCGTCACCACAACCCTGAAGTGACCCCTTGACGAGCACGGAGCGTGACGGCTAGCGTGTGCGTCCGCCGGGGGGAACCGGCAGCTTCATTCATCGGGCCGGGGGGACATCGGCCCACTGCCGAAGGGGATTCCGTTGTCCGTACGACGCTTCCGCACGCTCTTTTCCATCAGCACCGCCGCGGTCGTGCTGGCCGCATCGGCCGCGATCGCGCCGCTGTCCGCGTCGGCGGCGATCACCGTCGTGCTGAGCGGCATCCAGTACGACCCGCCAGGCCCGGACGTGCGGACGAATGCCCAGCTGAACAACGAGTTCTTCACCGTCCGGAACCTCAGCAGCCGGCCGATCAACCTGTCCGGTTACCGGGTGCTGGATGCGGCGAACCACAAGTTCGTGTTCCCGCGCGGGTACGTGCTGCCGGGGCGTACGACGGCGATCGTGCGTACCGGGAAGAACCGGAACCGGGCGCAGACGCTGTACTGGAACCAGGGCAACTACATCTGGAACAACACCGGCGACACCGCCCGGTTCCAGACGCCGGCGGGTAAGACCTTCGACACCTGCACCTACAAAGCCGTCACCGGTCGCGCGCGCGTCGGCTGTTAGGTACGCGTGGCCGGCGCGGGGTCGGCGCCTTCCGGGATCCATTCGTGGACGGTGATTTCGTCGCCGACGTGCAGGGTTCCGGGGGTCAGTACGGCGGCCTTGATGCCGAAGCTGACGCCGCCGCCGTACGCCGGTTCGCGCCGGTACGTCGCCAAGGTCCTGGTCGGTTCCGGCCCGGACTTGGTGCCGGTGGCTTGATCCACGGTCGGTACCGCGCAGCGGATGCCCCGCGCCGAGTACCCGATCTCGACCGTGCCCGCGGTCATCCGGAGCACGCTGTCCTCGGTGTGCGGGTCCGGCCAGCCGCTGACCACCAGGTTCGGACGGAAGCGGTTCATCGGGATCGCGTCGCCGCCGCGCTCGAGCATCCGCGCGTTCAGCCCGTCGAGTGAGGCCTGCGACGTGATCATCAGCGCGTGCGCGTCGCCGAATCCGGTCAGCCCGCGATGCGCGCCCCAGCCGGGCCGTTCGTGTTCGGGTGTCACCCGGACCAGCGCGGCCGGCGTACCGAGCCGATCGCTGAACCACGCGTCCGCGGCCGGGTCCTGGACGATGCCCAGGCCGAACCATTTCCCGAACAAACTCACATCGCGCCGCTTGCCGTCGTACCGGATCTGCACTTCGAGGTCCGGAGCATCGGCGGCCGTCAGCCGGAGCCGGTCACCGGCCAGCTCGGCATGCAGCGTCGCCATCGCGGGCAGCTTGCGCTGACTGAGGAACGTGCCGTCCGGTTCGACCAGCATGAAGTTCCGGTCGTCGAGCAAACCCGTCGGGCCCACCTCGGCCTGCTCGACGGAGATCCCGGCCAGACCTTTCACCGGGTAATAGGCCAGGGCGGCAACCTTTGCGACAGACACGACCCCAAGCCTAACCGGGTGCTTGATCTGTTGAATCATGTTGAGTTATGTTTGAACACGTGGAGAACTTCGCGGCTGCCCTGGATCGGGTCCGCCGGCATGCCGGGCTCACGTACCGGCAACTGGCCGAGCGCGCGCATTACTCGCATCCGCATCTGATCCGCGCCACCAGCGGGAAGCAGCTGCCGACGTGGGCGGTGACGGCGGCGTACCTGACCGGTTGTGGCGTACCGGCTGATCTGCTGCCGGTGTGGCGTCGGCGCTGGGAGCAGGCGTCCCGCGATCCGCGCGATCTCGTTCAACTGCTGGAGAATGCGGAGAGCCTGCCGGAGCTGGGTGATGCCGTCGCCGCGCTAGTACGCCCGCGATCGTCGCGCGCGCTCGAACAGCTGACCGGTATCCCTCGCACTACGATCCAGGCCTGGCTCCAGGGCACTCGGCTCCCCGGCCGGGACCGGCTCGACCACCTGATCCACGCGGCCGGCGCAACCCCCGAAGAACGAACAGCCGCGGCCCAAGCGATCAACCGAGTCAGGTGCGGAAGACTGCGGCCGGCGCCTGCGGCGTGACGAAACCTTCCGCATCCGTCAGCGGAGCCGCCTTCCCCGCCAACTCCCCCAGCGGCTGCACGTCGTACGGCGGTTGCGCCCGCCGCCCCGCGGCAACCAAATCCGGTACGGGCTGACCCGACGCGACCATGATCACGTTCCCGAATCCCTTGCCCCGCAGGATCTTCCGCTCCGCAAGCACGACCCCCGCGCCAACCACCGACTGCACGGTCGCCGCCGTCCGCCGGATGAACGGCAGCCCGGCTTTCCCGTCGATCAGATTCGCCACCAGCACGCCGGTCGGCCGCAGTACGCGCACGCACTCCGCGAAGAACTCGGCGGTGACCAGGTTCGCCGGTACGGCCTCGTGCTCGAACGCGTCCAGGATCAGCAGATCCATCGAGTCGTCGTACAGCTCGCCGATTCCGGCGCGGCCGCTGACCGGTCGTACCTTGATCCCGGCCCGCTTCGGCAGCGGCAGCGCCTCCCGGACGAACTCGGTCAGGTCCTCGTCCGGTTCCAGCACGATCTGCCGGGATCGCGGGCGGGTCGCGGCCACGTACCGCGGCAGACTGAGCGCGGCGCCGCCGATATGCGCAACGGCGACCGGCTGACGCCGCGGCGCGACCGCGTCCACGACGTCACCGATCCGGCGCATGTACTCGAACGGCAGGTGGGTGGGATCGGCGAGATCGACCTGCGATTGTGGCGTGCCGTCGATCCGGAGGACGAACGTACCGTCGGCCTGTGCTTCCACGCTCGCGACCCCGGAGCCGACCTGTCGTTCCACATACCCATCCTGTCAGCTACTGACTACCTACTTGGCCTCGCGCTCCTCAGCCACCGCGATGTCGGTGTTGTCCGTGAACAGCCCGTCGATCCCGGCCCGCCGGAACGCGGCGATCTCGCCGAACAGGTTCCCCGAGTCGCTCGGGTTCGCCGAGCTGTCGTACTCGGCCGGCAGGAAGGTGTTCTCCACCCGGAACGTGTACGGATGCACGACCAGGCCGGCCCGGTGCGCGTCCGCGACCAGGCTGGTCGGCTTGCCGAGCTTGCCGGCCGCATCGAGCGGGATGACCTGGTCCTTGCTCGGGCCGACCCCGGCGGCGTACGTCGCGACCTCGCGCAGGCCCTTCGCGCTGACCACATCGGCGTACGTCCGCTTGTCGCCGGGGACCACGAAGTCGTACGGCGCACCGGATGCGCTGGTGAGCTGCACCAGCGGCACGCGAAGCTCCTTGTGCAGTGCCTTCAGGTTGGACACCTCGAAGGACTGCGCGTACACCTTGGCGTCCTTCTTGTTCAGGTGGTTGGCATTCAGCGTCCGCACCAGCGCCGGCTCGAGCGCGAGGCCCTGCTGACGGAAGTACGTCGGGTGCTTGGTCTCCGGGTAGATGCCGATCGGCCGGCCGAGCTCCTTGGAGAGCCGGCGGCTGAGGTTGATCACTTCCTGGAAGGTCGGCACCTGGTAGCGCCCGTCGAAGACGGTGTTGTGCTGGCGGGTGGCGGGAATCCGCTCCTTGGCGCGGAGCGTCTTCAGCTCGGCCAGGGTGAAGTCCTCGGCGAACCAGCCGGTGACCGCGGCGCCGTCGAGCTGCTTGGTCTTCTTCCGGGCGGCGAACTCGGGGTGGTTCGCGACATCAGTGGTGCCGCCGATCTCCGGCTCGTGCCGGGCGACCAGGACCCGGTCCTTGGTGGTGACCAGGTCCGGCTCGATGAAGTCGGCTCCCATCCGGGCGGCCAGCTCGTACGACGCCAGGGTGTGCTCGGGACGGTAGCCGGAGGCGCCGCGGTGACCCACGATGACGAAGTCGTCGCGCTTGCCGGTGCTCACGGCTGGGCTGTCCGCGGCCTGGGCGGATGCGGTGGGCCCGGACGCGGCAGGCCCGGACGCGGGCGCCACCTGGGGGACGATGACGGCCGCGGCGACCGCGAGGGCCGAGGCGGCGACCGGCACCAGCCGGCTGGACAGCTTCATGGGATTCTCCTAACAAGTCAGGGGACTGCGAGCCACCCTCGGGTACGGCCTCGGCGCCGCGACGTACGCGGGGTGACCGATCGGTGAATGATGTATTGGGATGTGAGCTAATCGGCTGCCCCCAGCGTTGGTCCGCAACGTACGGCTTGCTAGCGTCCGAAGCACACAATCGGATGAGCTAGGAGCGTGTCGTGAGCACTACACCGGTGAAGGTGGCCGTCACGGGGGCCGCGGGGAATGTCAGTTACGGCCTGCTGTTCCGAATCGCGAGCGGTGCGCTGCTCGGGCCCGACACCCCGGTGGAGCTGCGGCTGCTGGAGATCACCCCGGCGCTGAAGGCCCTCGAGGGCGTCGTGATGGAGCTCGAGGACAGCGCGTTCCCGGGGCTGGCCGGGATCGAGATCGGCGACGACCCGAACGTGATCTTCGACGGCGTCAACGTCGCGCTGCTGGTGGGTGCGCGGCCCCGGACGAAGGGCATGGAGCGCGGCGAACTGCTGTCCGCGAACGGCGCGATCTTCACCGGCCAGGGCAAGGCGCTGAACGACCACGCCGCGGACGACGTCCGGATCACCGTCACCGGCAACCCGGCCAACACCAACGCGCTGATCGCGAAGAGCAACGCGCCGGACATCCCGGCCGAGCGGTTCTCGGCGCTGACCCGGCTGGACCACAACCGCGCGCTGGCGCAGCTCGCGAAGAAGGCCGGCGTGCACGTCACCGAGCTGAAGAAGATGACGATCTGGGGCAACCACTCGGCCACCCAGTTCCCGGACATCTTCCACGCCGAGGTGGCCGGCAAGAACGCGGCCGAGGTCGTGAACGACCAGGCCTGGGTGGAGAACGACTTCCTGCCGACCGTGCAGAAGCGCGGTGCCGCGATCATCGAGGCCCGGGGCGCGTCCTCGGCCGCGTCCGCCGCGGCCGCCACCATCGACCACACCCGGGACTGGCTGCGCGGCACCGCCGAGGGTGACTGGACCTCGATGTCGGTCGTCTCCGACGGTTCGTACGGTGTGCCGGAGGGCCTGATCTCGTCGTTCCCGGTGACCACGAAGGACGGCAACTGGGAGATCGTCCAGGGCCTGGAGCTCAACGACTTCTCCCGCGGCAAGATCGACGCCTCCGTCGCCGAACTGGGCGAGGAGCGCGACGCGGTGCAGGAACTCGGCCTGATCTGACCCGCCCAAACCAAACAGCAGGCCCCCAGTTCAAAACCCGGGGGCCTGCTGTCGTTTGGTCAGCGCAGCTTGTAGGCCGCGATGACGGTTTGGGTAGTGGTGTTGCCGGAAACGTCCGTCGCGGTTGAGCGGAGGGACACCGTCTTGCCGGCCGGGGTCGGGAAGACTGCCTTGCCGCCCGCGACCGGTGCCTGCCGCCAGGTCGCGCCGGCGTCGTCGGAGTACTCGACCTTCAGTTTGCGCACCGGACCGCCCTGCACCTGGACCGGCAGGACCGTGACCGGCTTGCGGGCCATCGTGTTCGTCCCATCCACCTCCGGCCTGAACCCGACCGTGTGAATCGCGACGCCCGGCTGATCCGCCGACGACGTGAAAGTCGCCTCCAGATCGACCCGGGTCGAGAACGGCAGCACCGCCTGCGTCCCGGTCGCCACCAGCTTGTACGACGCCTTACCGGCCGGCAGCCCACTGACCGCCAGCGAGTAGAACCCGTCAGCCGACCCGACCTCGGTCCCGTCCCGGTACAGCTTCATGCTCCCGGACGTCGTCTGCACCCAGCCGACATGGCCGTCGGCATCAGCGAGATTGGACACCGAGAACTCCAGTGCATCCGCGGACCGCTTCGCCGTATGCACAGACGGCACGAACACCGCCGCGTTCCACCGCTCCTGGTAAGACCGTCCGGCCTGGTAGCGCACCGGTGCACCGTCCAGTCGCCAGGCAACTCCGTCCGGTACGCCTTGTGTGAGCATCCCCGCCCAGCCGCCGGCGGTCTGGTCGAGGTAGTACCGCGTCGTACGCGGCGCGTCGACGCGAATGACCCGGGCCGACCCACCGCCCACGTTCGGCGCCTGAGGGAACATCATGTTGTACAGCTGGGCCCCGTCGCTCACATTCACGGTGTGGTCCACCGTTGCCAGGTCGGACTGCTTGACCTGCCGGTCGAAGCCGATGGGGAACTCGCCTGGGAAGTAGTTCGCGATGCCATACAGGTACGGCGTGTTCGTGTACAACCCGTCCGCGCCGGGTACACCCCACTGCGACGTGATCTCGCCGGTCATTTCCGCGCCGGACAGCTTCGGGCCGGTGCTGTACGTGAACAGCTTGCCGGACATGAACCCGGACGACCCGCTCACGAACGGGCCACTGCCGAGGGTCCGGACGAATCCGATCGACGCGTTCGCTTGCCGAGCGTCGTCGCGTGGAACCGTGGTGGTTACGACCTTCGCCTTGCTCGCGTCGAGGACCACCGTCCGGTCGGAGGTCAACTGGACCTTCGGAGCGACCAGTTTGAAGAAGATCCAGTCCTCCGGACCGCGCTCGAACTCCTGGAACTGATCGACCACATACTCGCCCTGCGGCAGCCGGATCGAGACCACCCCGTTCGCGTCCGGCGAGAAGTTCTCGAACAGGTCGTTGTCGACGCCGACCAGGAGGACCGGGTAGTTCGCGTCCGGTTTCCCGTCGGCCTGGAACAACTTGACCGTCAGGTTGTAGGTCGGGCCTTCCTTGTCCACGCCCACCGGAACCGCGACTGTCTGACCGCCGCCGGTTGCGGTGATGCGCCCGCTGTACAGGCCGTCCGCGCCGCCCAGCGAGGTGTCCGAAGTCGCGGTCACAGCCGCCGTGCCGCCGGCCGGAACCGTCACCGAGTCGGCACTCAGCTTCAACGCACCGGCGGGAGCCTGGGAACCACCTGGAGCGGTGAGCACCGAGGTCAGCGCCAGGGTGACGGGCTCGGTGCCCAGGTTGCGGAAGGTCACCTCGCGGGTGACCGGCTTGTCGTCGTCGTGCGGGAACGACGCCTTGCCGAACGACACACTGCCGGGCTCGGCGACCACGGTCTGCTTGATCGCCGTGGTCAGGTCAATCCGGCCGGCGCCTTGCTGGTAGGACGTCTGGGCCGACGCGGCCTTGGCCGAGCCCATCAGCGCCGACTTCACGTCAGCCGGCTTCCAGCCCGGGTGTTCCTGGAGCAGGATCGCGGCGGCGCCAGCGGTGTGCGGGGTCGCCATCGACGTACCGGACAACCGCAGGTACTTGTCACCGACCGGATCACCGATCGACGAATCCTTCGACTTGGCGGCGACGATATCCGTACCAGGTGCCGTCACGTCCGGCTTCACCGCGCTGTCGCCAACTCGGGGCCCGCGGCTGGACGTGTCGTTCAGTGCGTCTTGCTTGGTCACGTTGCCGACCGTGAGTGCCGCATCCGCGCTGCCGGGCGACTGGACCGTACCGTCGCCGGGACCGCTGTTGCCGGCGGCAATCACGAAGAGGGTGCCGGTCTCGGCGGTCAGGCGGTTCACAGCTTCTTCGACCGGGTCCAGTTCCGGAGTGTCCCGGCCGCCGAGGCTGAGGTTGACGATGTTCGCCTTGACGTCCTTGGCGGCCCATTCCATCCCGGCCAGGATCGCGGAGTCGTCACAACCCCAGACCTCACAGACTTTGCCGTCATAGATCTTCGCGTCCGGCGCGACACCTTTGTACTTGCCGCCGGATGCCGCACCCGTACCGGCGATCGTGGACGCGACGTGGGTGCCGTGGCCGACCACGTCGTCGGCCGACTCGGTGGTGAAGTTCTTCGCGCCGGCCACTTGAGCCGTGAGATCCGGGTGGGTCGCGTCCACGCCGGTGTCGAGTACGGCGACGGACCTGCCCTTGCCGGTGTACCCGGCCTGCCAGGCGACCGGCCCGCCGATCTGCGGCACCGACTGGTCGAGAGAGATTTTGCGCTTGCCGTCCAGCCAGAGTTTGCTGAAACCGGCCGTGCTCAGGAAGGTCTTTGCGCTGTTCTTGCTCACCTTCATCGCAGCGCCGCCGATCGACGGCAGTTGCCGGGTGAGCTTCGCGCCGTTCGGCACAGCACGTTTCGCGGCTTTCCCGTACGTCGTCAGCACCGGGATCGTACTGGTGGACGCATCGTCGTAACCGTCCTTTACCAGCTGCGTGACATCGAACAATCGGCGATCGATCCGGCCGGCGCCGACGTCCTTCGTGACATCAGCCGGGATGACATACGCGTGATCCTTGTGACTGTAAGTGTTGAAGCCGATCTTCTCGCGGCCGGCGGCCGGTTGGACGGTCACCTTCTTCGGGTCGCCGCCCGGCAGGAGCACCTTGTCGCCGGTGATCAGAGTGACGGTGACGTCCTTGCCCGCCGTGGACAAGCCGGGTGGTGCGGCGTGGGCGGGTGGTGCGGCGTGGGCGGGTGCGGGCAGGGCGAAAGTGAGGCCCGCGATCGCCAGAGCGGCGATCGCGGGCGTACCTCTGCGCATGAAACTCGAACTCAAAACCACTGACGGTCTCCCCAGGAAATCGGTTGTCGGCGCATGGTTACAACGCGACGACCGCTCTCCTGCGTTGCACGGTCAGCGGAGGTAGTACGCGGCAATCACCGTTTGGGTGGTGGTGTTGCCGTCTCCGTCCACCATGTGCGAGCGCAGCGAAATCCTGGCGCCGTCCGGTGTTCGGAAGATCGCCTTGTACTTTCCGTGGCCGACGGGTGCGACCGTGGCGTCGGTCCAGGTCTTGCCGTCGTCGCCCGACACCTCCACCTTCACCTGCTTGAGCAGCGGTACGGTCGCGCCGGGCTGTGCGTCGATCACGACCGGCAGGACCGTGACCGGCTCACGGGCGACCACGTTGTGGCTGTCCACCTTCGGCTGATACCGGATGCCCAGCAGGGGCAACGTCTTCGCGTCCGGCGTCGCCGCCGAGGAGAACGTCCAGCGCAGGTCCGTACGGGTGCTGAACTTGCTGTACGACTGCCGGTTCACCGTCGACTCGAGCGTGTACGCCGACTGCCCCGCCGGCAACCCGGTCGCGTCGATCGACCCGAAGTACGGCGACTCGGCCACGACCTTGCCGTCCCGGATCAGCTTGCTGGACTCGGAATCCGCCGCGCTGGCTCCGCCATGTCCGTCAGCGTCGGTGAACGGGTAGACCGAGATCAGCAGGTCACCGTCCTGCCGGACGGCTGAACGCGGTGTGGCGGTGAAAGCGGCCGCGTTGAACCGTTCCTTGACCGAACGGCCGGCCCGGTACGACCGCTCCGCCGACTCGAGCCGCACGATCGTGTCGGGCAGATTGCCCGGATCGGTGCTCGGCACGATCTCGTCCACCTCGGCCGACCAGGTGATCGGCTTGCTGTCCAGCAACAGCGTCGCGGTCACCGGCGCCTTCGGGTAGCCGATGATCGCCGCCCAGCCGCCGCTCATGCCAGGTCCGCGGCCGTAGATGCCGCGCTCGAACTGCCGGTCGCTCGCGGCGTTGACGGTCTGCCGGATCGTCGCCAGGTCCGCCGGCCGCACCGCCCGGACGAATCCGGTCGGGAAGATGTCACGGAACGCGTTCACCTGACCGACGAGGTACGGCGATTCGCGGAACGACCCGCCCGTGCCGGGTTTCGCCCACTGCGACGCGACGTGCCCGGTGAACTGGCCGGGCGCCGCCGACGGGCCGACCTGCGCGGTGTAGGTGTGATCCAGGTCGAACAACACCACCGACGAGCTGCCCCTGCGCAGACCACTCGGCGACTGCCAGTCGAACCCGACGTCGGCTACCGCAATCTTCGCGCCGGCCTGCGGCACCGTCACCTTGACCGGCTTCGCCACCCGGGCGTCGAACACCAGCGTGGTGTCCTTGCCGAGCCGCACCGACGGTGCGACGAGCGTGTACGTGGCCTGGCTGCCGGCGGCGCCTTCGATGAACTGGTTCGTCTGGACGACGTACTCGTCCTTGACCAGACGAAGCTTCACCGTGCTGCTGCCGTCGCCGACCGTCTGGTGTATGTCCCCGTCGACCGCGGTCACGTCGGCGTCGACGGCGGTGGGGCGGCCGTCCGGGCCGATCGCCTTGAGGGTCAGGTTGTAGCTCTCCTTCTCCTTCTCCACACCGATCGCGGACGTGACGGTGACCGCGTCACCCGTCGCGGTGATCCGGCCGGAGTACAGACCGTCCGGCCCGTCGTGCTTGGTGTTCGAGGTCGCTTGGACGGTCGCGGTGCCGCCAGCCGGTACGGTGACCGTCGCCGCGCTCAGCTTCAGCGCATCGTCCGGCGCGGGCTTGCCGCCCTGGTCAGTCAGCGATGCAGCGAGCTTCAGCGTCACCGCGCGCGTACCCAGGTTGCGGTACGTCAGGGTTTTCGTGACCGGCTTGTCGTCGTTGTGCGGCCACATCGCCGTACCGAAGGAAATGTTGCCGGGTTCGGCGATCACCGACTGTTCGATGCCCTTGGCAACATCTACCCGGCCGGCGCCCTGCTCGAACGCCGACTGGCCGGCGGCCGGTTTGGCCGAGCCCATCAACGCGCCCTTGAGCTCAGCGGCCTTCCAGCCCGGGTGCTCCTGGGCGAGGATCGCGGCTGAGCCGGCCACGTGCGGCGTCGCCATCGACGTGCCGTCCAGGCGCAGGTACTTGTCGCCGACCGGCTCACCGATCACCGAGTCCTTCGCCTTGGCGGCCACGATCGACAAACCCGGTGCGGTGATATCGGGCTTGACCGCGCCGTCGCCTACCCGCGGACCGCGGCTGGAGAAGTCGGCCAGCTGGTCCTGCTTGTCGACAGCACCGACCGTCAGCGCGGCATCGGCGCTACCGGGCGAACCGACGGTACGCTCCCCCGGCCCATCGTTGCCGGCGGCAATCACAAACAGCGTGCCGGTCTTGGCGGTCAGCCGGTTGACTGCCTCTTCGAGCGGATCGACACCCGGGGTGTCGGTCCCGCCGAGGCTCAGGTTGACGACCTTCGCCTTGATCGTGGTGGCGGCCCATTCCATCCCGGCCAGGATCGCGGAGTCTTCGCAACCGCCGCCGTCGTCACAGACCTTGCCGTCGTACAGCCGTGCGCCCGGCGCGACGCCCTTGTACTTGCCGTTGGAGGCGGCCGCCGTACCGGCGATCGTCGACGCGACATGAGTGCCGTGACCGAAGTGGTCGCCGTCCGGCGCGCTGGTGAAGTTCTTCGCCCCCACGACCTGGGCGGCTAGATCCGGGTGGGACTTGTCGATGCCGGTGTCCAGGACCACGACCGGTACGCCCTTGCCGGTGTAACCCGCTTTCCAGGCCGTCGGTGCACCGATCTGCGGGACCGACTGGTCGAGCGTGACGTGCCGCTTGCCGTCGAGCCAGACCTTGGCGAAACCGCCCGCTGGCAGGAACTTGGTCGCGCTCTTCTTGCTGAGCTTCAGCGCCGCGCCGCCGATCACGGGCAGCGTACGGGCGATGGTCGCGCCCGGAATCGCAGCGCGCGTCCGGGCACCCGTCCCGTACGCGACGATCAGCGGGAGGGTGGCAGTCGCCTTGTCGTCGTAGCCGGCCGCGATCAGGCCGGTGACGTCGAAGAGCCGGCGGTCGAGCTTGCCGGAGCTCACGTCGCGGCGGACATCTGACGGTACGACGTACAGGTGGTCCTTCGTCCGGTAGGTGCCGAACGCAAGTTTGGTGCGACCGGCGCCGGGCTGTACGGAGGCGCGGGCCGGGTCACCTCCGTGCAGCGTGACCCGATCGCCGGTGATCAGCGTGACGCTGCGGTCCGGCGCTGCCTTGCCCGGCTTCCGGCCGGTTTGATGGGCGGTGGGTTGGGGTCCGGCTGATGCCTGGCCTGGGGCGGTCAGCCCGAGCCCCAGGGCGGCGATCGAGGCGACGGCGGCTACGCCGAGGCGCCTCGATCGTGGTGTGGCTACCACGATGAGTCCCTCCCGATCGATGTGTCCTCAGCTCCGGCCGGCTACCCGCCAACAGCGCGGAGTAGCCGGCCAGTCACCGATAGATGTCTCGATCAGGACAAAAGGTTGCCGGTACCGGATGCCACGGCAGGTTCCTGCCCGACTACTGTCCGTACATCAGCCCGGCGGTGCGACGGTCGCGTCGGCCTGCCCGGAGGCGGCCAGGGACGCGGCGATGAAGCCGGAGGATTTGAGGTCCTCGATCAGGGCGTGCAGGTACGCGACGGTGTCCGGATGCTTGGACTTCGCGGTGCCGACGGCCTGCTGGATCTGCATGAACCGCTCGTCGATCAGGCGCAGGTCCGGGTGCTCGTCGACGTACCGGGTGATCGGCTGCCGGATGCCCGCGGCGACTTCCAGGTTGCCGGCACGGAACACCTCCACACCCTCGGCGCCGCGGATCACCGTTGCCTGTCGCACCGTGCGGGTCAGGTACAGGTCGTACGCCGAGCCTTGTTTCACCCCGATCCGTACGCCGGGCGCGTCGACGTCCGCGACCGTGGTCAGCGCGGACTCCTGCGGTACGGCGAAGACGCCTTCGATGACCACGTACGGCGCGGTGAAAGCGACTTCCTCCGCACGGGCCGGATCGATCGCCAGGAAGCAGAGGTCTGCTTGGCCGGCGGTCATCGCCTCGAAGGACTTGCGGGCCGCGTCGAAACAGACCAGCTCCAACGGGAGGTCCAGGCGGCGGGCCAGTTCCCGGGCGATGTCGACGGTGACTCCGGCCGGCGCGTCCGGCGTACCCTGCGCGAGGACCGGATTGCCGAGGTTGATGGAGGCCCGCAGGACACCGTCCGGCGCGAGATCGGCTGCAACTGTGGTCATGGCGGCGACCCTATCCACCAGCGCGGCCGGTGCGCCCGGACTGACTGATTCCGTCAGTTCAAAAAGCCGGGGCGCTTGCCTGTCTCGCGTCGTAGGCTGCGGGGATGGATTTGACGGCTCTCCAGCAGCGGTTCGGCGCGTCGGGAGCCGAGGTGGTGCAGGTGGGTTGCTCGGACGCGACCGTCGTGCGGCTGGAGAGGGGGCGCGAGCGGCTGTTCTACAAGCGCGGCTCCGGGGTGGGCAAGGAGGCGGACCGGCTGGCCTGGCTGGCAGGCACCGGTTTTCCGTGCCCGCAGGTCGTTGACCGGGCCAACGACTGGCTGGTGACGACGGAACTGCCGGGGGTGGATGCGTCGCAGCCGTGGCCGGAGCGCGATCGGTCAGCCGTACTCGCGGCGATCGCCGACGGGTTGCGCGCACTCGACGAGCTGACGGACTGCCCGTTCGCCTCACCGTTCCCTGGGACCGGAGACGCAGTGACGCACGGGGACTACGCGGCACCGAACGTGTTCATCGACCCGGAGAACCTTCGGTTCACCGGCGTACTCGACCTCAGCCGGCTCGGTCGTGGCGACCGGTACATCGACCTCGCGCTGATGTACAAGAGCCTCCGCGGCAACCTGAACCCGCAGTACGGCGGACCGCCCGCGGCCCGGCGGTTCGTCGAGCTGTACGGCGCCGATCCCGATGATCCGCGGATCGAGCACTACATCACGCTCGACGACACCGACGACTACTTGCCCTGATACGCCCGCCGGTAGGCGCTCGGCGTCGTACGCACCGCGGCGCGGAACCGGCGGCGCAGGTTGGTTGCCGAGGACAACCCGACTTTCAGCGCGATGGTTTCCACCGACAGGTCGGTTTCCTCAAGCAGGACACGGGTTTTGGCGATACGTTGGGCCAGCAACCACTGCCCCGGCGCGACCCCGAGCTGGTCGTCGAAGCGGCGGGCCAAGGTCCGTGGGGACACGTTGAGCCGCTGCGCGAGGTCCTCGATCGTGAGCGGTTCGGCCAGCCGGTCGTTCGCCCAGTCGAGCACCTGACCGAGCGAATCCGCCGGCCGCTCCGGCTCATCCGCCCGGTACTGGACCTGGCCGCCTTCGCGATGCGGGCATCACCATCCGGCGCGCGATCCGGGCTGCGTACGCGGCGCCGTGATCGTTGCGGACCAGCTGCAGGCACAGGTCGATGCCGGTACCGGAGGAGTTTTCGTCGTGGACGGCGTGTTCAACGACGGCGAACGCGACTACCCGGCCGGTTCGTTCATCCACGCCCCGGCCGGGTCGTCGCACGTACCGCAGTCCGCGACGGGCTGCACGTTGTTCTTGTTCTATCCGGAGGGTTAGTCGGTGCTGCGGAGCTCGGTGGGCGCGCCGTGGACGGCGGGGATGCTGCCGAGCTTGCCGGCCTGGAAGTCCTCGAACGCCTGAATCACCTCGGCGCGCGTGTTCATCACGAACGGCCCGGCCATCGCGACCGGCTCACGGATCGGGCGGCCGCCGAGAACAAGGACCTCCAGGTTCGGCTCCGCTTGCGGCTGGGTCGGGCCGGCCGCCGTACGCACGGTGTCGCCGGGACCGAAGACAGCCAGCTGGCCCTTGCGGATCGGGCGGCGGTCGGCGCCGACCGTACCTTGACCGGCCAGCACATAGACGAGCGCGTTGTACTCCGGCTGCCACGGCAGCACCATCTCCGCGCCCGGGCTGACCGTCGCGTGGACGAGCGTGATCGGACTGTGCGTCGAACCCGGACCGTCATGACCGTCGACCGACCCGGCGATGACGCGGATGAGCGAACCGCCGTCCGCCGTGGACAGCAGCGCGGAATCGCCGCCCCGGATGTCCTGGTAGCGCGGCGGCGCCCACTTGAGCGCCTTCGGCAGGTTCACCCAGAGCTGGATGCCGTGGAACAGGCCGCCACTCGTGACCAGATGCTCCGGCGGTGTCTCGATGTGCAGGAGTCCGCTGCCGGCCGTCATCCATTGCGTGTCGCCGTTGGAGATCACGCCGCCACCACCGTTGGAGTCCTGGTGCTCCATGATCCCGTCGAGCATGTACGTGACGGTCTCGAACCCGCGGTGCGGGTGCCACGGAGTGCCCTTCGGCTCACCCGGCGCGTACTCGACCTCGCCCATCTGGTCCATGTGGATGAACGGGTCGAGGTCGCGGAGCTCGACGCCCGCGAACGCGCGCCGGACCGGAAAGCCTTCGCCCTCGTACCCGCTGGGCGCCGACGTCACCGACCGGACCGCACGCTCGTGCGCGACGGCCGGATCCGGCGTGGTGATGCGGGGCAGGACGGTGATGTCACTGACGGTCACGGCGGGCATGGGGTGCTCCTCGCTGGCTAGTAGTTCAAGAATAAACTATCTGCTGGAACGGAGGCAACACCGGCTGCATTCCCGGCGGCCGGGCGTGGCAGACTCTGGAGTCGTGACGGCGCAGATTCTGGATGGCAAGGCGACGGCGGCGGCGATCAAGGACGAGCTGAAGGTCCGGGTCGCGAAACTGGCCGAGCAGGGCGTGGTGCCCGGGCTCGGCACGATCCTGGTCGGTGACGACCCCGGCAGCCGGGCGTACGTGGCCGGTAAGCACCGGGACTGCGCGGCGGTCGGGATCTCCTCGATCCAGATCGAGCTGCCGGACACCGCGACCCAGGACGAGATCGCCGCGAAGGTCCAGGAGCTGAACGACAACCCGGACTGCACCGGTTTCATCGTCCAGCTGCCGCTGCCCAAGCACGTCGACACGAACACGATCCTCGGCCTGATCGACCCGGCCAAGGACGCCGACGGACTGCACCCGGTCAGCCTCGGCAAGCTGGTCCTCGGGCAGGACGGGCCGCTGCCGTGTACGCCGAAGGGCTGCGTGGAGATCCTGCGCCGGTACGACGTACCGATCGCCGGTGCACATGTCGTCGTGGTCGGGCGCGGGGTGACCGCGGGCCGGCCGATGGGGTTGCTGTTCACCCGGCGGAGCGAGAACGCGACCGTCACCCAGTGCCACACGGGTACGAAGGACCTGGCCGCGGTGGTGCGGACCGGCGACATCGTGATCGCGGCGGCTGGTTCGGCCGGGCTGATCACCGCGGACATGGTGAAGCCAGGCGCCGTACTGCTCGATGTCGGCACCAGCCGCAGCGCCGAGGGCAAGATCGTCGGCGACATCGACCCCGCCGCCCGTGAACAAGCCGCCTGGATCGCCCCCATGCCCGGCGGCATCGGCCCGATGACCCGAGCCATGCTCCTCACCAACGTGGTCGAAGCCGCCGAAGCAGGCCTGACCCGATGAGCAGGCGAATCAGCTCAGCGGATGCGGGTGTGGCGTGCTGATGGCCGGTGAGGTGCAGCGGCCGGCCCGCAGCAGCCAGTGGCCGCTCGCGTTGACGATTCTGGTCGGGCTCGGCGGCCTGGTCGTGCTCTGGTTCTACAACTGGCGCAACGGCGTCCTGATCTTCGCCGGCTCGGTAGCCCTGGCCGGCCTCCTCCGCGCCGCCCTCACCGACACCGCCGCCGGCCTCCTCCGCGTCCGCGGCCGCATGTTCGACACCACCTTCCTCTTCCTCACCGCCGCCGCCATAGCCCTCCTCGGCCTCCTCGTCCCGAACTGACCGCACGCGAAAGGCCCTGGACAACCGCTGTGTCCAGGGCCTTCGTGCTGCTTGGGGTCAGTGGAAGAAGTGGCGGGTGTTGGTGAAGTACATGGTGATGCCGGCTTTGGTGGCGGTTTCGATGGCGGCTTCGTCGCGGATGGAGCCGCCGGGCTGGACTACTGCCTTGACGCCGCCTTCGATCAGGACCTCGAGGCCGTCGGGGAAGGGGAAGAAGGCGTCGGAGGCGGCGACCGAGCCGGGGGCGCGGTCGCCGGCGCGGGTGACGGCCAGGCGGCAGGAGTCGACGCGGTTGACCTGACCCATGCCGACCCCGACCGAGGCGCCGTCGGCGGCCAGCAGGATCGCGTTGGACTTGACCGCGCGGCACGCCTTCCAGGCGAACGCCAGGTCGGCCAGCACCTCGGGTGACGCGGCCTCGCCGGCGGCCAGCGTCCAGTTCGCCGGGTCGTCGCCGTCGGCCTGGAAACGGTCGCGGTGCTGCATCAGCAGCCCACCGCTGATCGCCCGGATCTCGACGGGATCACCGGCGTCGACAGCCGGAGCCACCAGCAGCCGGATGTTCTTCTTCGCCTGCAGGACCCCGGCCGCGCCGTCCTCGAACCCGGGCGCGACCAGCACCTCGGTGAAGATCTCCGCGACCTGCTTCGCCAGCTCCACCGTCACCGGGCGGTTCGTCGCGATCACACCGCCGTACGCGGACACCGGGTCGCACTCGTGCGCGCGCCGGTGCGCCTCGGCGATGTCCTTGCCGACCGCGATCCCGCACGGGTTGGCGTGCTTGATGATCGCCACCGCCGGCTCGCTGAAGTCATAGGCGGTACGCCGGGCCGCGTCCGCGTCGACGTAGTTGTTGTACGACATCTCCTTGCCGTGCAGTTGCTCCGCGGCAGCCAGTCCGCCCCGCCCGTTCAGGTACAGCGCGGCCGGCTGGTGCGGGTTCTCCCCGTACCGCAGGACGGCCGACTTGTCCCACGAAGCACCGATCCACGCCGGGAAGCCGGTGCCTTCGCTCGAGTCGGTGAGCACATTGCCCATCCAGGACGCGACCGCGATGTCGTACTCGGCCGTGTGTACGTACGCCGCCGCCGCCAACTGCTGCCGCTGCTCCAGCGAGAACCCATCCGCTTCGAGCGCGGCGAACAGCGACGGGTACTGCGCCGGCGACGTCAGCACCGCGACGTTCGCGTGGTTCTTCGCGGCGCCGCGCACCATCGACGGACCGCCGATGTCGATCTGCTCGATGCACTCGTCGACCGACGCGCCGGACGCGACCGTCTCGGTGAACGGGTACAGGTTGCTGATCAGCAGGTCGAACGGCTCGACCCGCATCTCCTTCAGCTGCTCGACGTGGTCGGGCTTCCGCAAGTCGGCCAGCAGCCCCGCGTGCACGAGCGGGTGCAGCGTCTTGACCCGCCCGTCCAGGCACTCCGGGAACCCGGTCAGCTCCTCGACCTTCGTCACCGGCACCCCGGCGGCCGCGATCCGGGCGGCGGTGGAGCCGGTCGACACCAGCTGGACGCCGGCCGCGTGCAGCGCGGTCGCGAGCTCCTCCAGACCGGTCTTGTCGTAGACGCTGATCAGCGCGCGGCGGATCGGCCTGCGGTCGGTGCTCACTTCAGTCGAACCTTTCGTCCGGTGATGGTCCAGCCGTCGCGGACCAGCCGGCCGACCCACTCCACCAGCTGGCGGCGTTCGACCTCCTTGATCCGCTCGGTCAGGGTTTCTTCGGTGTCGTCGTCCTCGACCGGGACCACGACCTGGGCGATGATCGGCCCGGTGTCGACGCCGCCGTCCACGAAGAACAGCGTCGCGCCGGCCACCTTCACGCCGTACGCGAGCGCGTCCCGCGGCCCGTGAATCCCGGGGAAGGCCGGCAGCAGCGCGTTGTGGGTGTTGATGTACCGGTCGCCGAACGCGGCCAGGAAGTCGTCCCCGACCAGCTTCAGGAACCCGGCCGAGATGACCAGATCGGGTTTGTGCTCGGCCACCGACGCGGTCAGCGCCTGGTCCCAGCCGGACCGCTCCGGGTACTCCTTGACCTTGTGCACGAAGGTCGGCACGCCGGCCGCCGCGGCCCGGTCCAGCCCGGCGATCCCGTCCCGGTCGGCGCCGACGGCCACCACCTGGGCCCCGTACGCCGGGTCCGCGCAGGCGTCCAGCAGGGCCTGCAGGTTCGACCCGGACCCCGACACGAGCACGACGAGACGTGCAGGACCGGGATCTGCAGCAGAAGTCACGCCCGGAAGCCTATCGCTCGGCGTCGGCTCCGCTGTCAGCCGGTCGGCGGGCAGCCACCACGGCCGCCGTGATCGCGGCACCGATCGCCATCCCCGCGGCCAGCACGCCGGCCGCCGGCAGCGCGTGCGGTACGCCGACCGAAGCCATCCGCCCCGGTCCGGCCGACCCACCGGCGAGCGCCATCAGCGCGAACAAGATCACGCCCGCGAGCAGCGCCGCGATCCCACCGCGCAGCGCGAAGGCGTCCCAGCCGAGCGCGTCCGCGTCCTGCGCGGCCAGCCCACGGCGTACGACGATCAGCCCGGCGACCACGCCCGCGAGCAGGGGGACGACCGCGGTCAGCACCAGCAGGTACGAAGGGGTCGAACCGTCCGCGGGTACGGCGGCGAGGAGCGGAAGCGCCGGCAGGTTCCCGACGTCCACGCCGGTCGGCGCAATCGTCGTACCGCTACCGAGCTGGAAGCCCGGTCCGGCCAGGAACGCGACCACGTACATGATCATGTTCGGCATCAGCATCAGGCAGATCGCGAACAGTACGACCGAGCCGATCACGCCCGCGTCCAGGAGCTCGAGCATCCCGGTGATCCGCGAGAAGTGGATCGCGAGCAGTACGGCGTACACCACCGCGGCGAGTGCGATCACTGTCATCACGGCGGCCAGCGCGGCCGGTACGGCGTCGCGGAGCCCGGTCGGAGTCGCGTCGGCGAGGTCCTCGGCGGCACCGGACTCGACCAGAATGCCCGCGGAGCCCGCCACCAGCGCGAGCGAGAAGGCACCGAGGAACGCTCCCAGCGCCGAGACCTTCAGCGAACCGTCCGCGACGAACAGTGCGACGACAAGGGCGCCGAGGCCGTACACCAGCGCGTACGCCCCGGACAGCGCGAGCAGGTCCTTGGTCCGGTCGGCTGCGCTTGAGCGGGCCGCGGCCTTGCCGCCGCGGTACAGGCACCAGGCGAAGAACAGGCTCAGCCCGAGCGGCGCGATGCTGATCCGGCCGGTACCGATGGTGACGCCGGCCTTGTGCGCGACCAGCCAGGCGGACGCTCCGGCCCGGACCGCGCCGGAGGCACCGCCGAAGGTCGCCCCGAGCCAGCCGATCACCGCGACCGCGGCGCAGGTCAGCAGACCGGTGAGCAGGCAGGCTCCCGCGGAGATCACGGCCGCCACGACCAGCGGTTTGGTCCTGGCGGCGATCTCCGACGCGGGTGCGGCGCTCGATTCACCGTCCCGGGCGTTGGGGCGGCTCAGCATGTCGGTCATCTGACCCCCATGGTCTCCCCGCACCCGGACCCGACTCGTCCTGACACGCCGGATGTGGCACACTTCAGGCCGCCTGTTAGGTCACGACCTAGACGTTCCGTCGCACTGCGTTCGCATCGTGGTGGCTGGGTTGGGGGCGGCATGGGTTCACCCGGTACTGTCGGGTGGAATCAGTCAGGAGGTCGAGCTTTGGCCGGTTCCCACCGTGCATCGCGCGGCGGCGGTCGCGCCGCTGCCCGGGAAGCGCGTCGGCAGCAGACGCGGAAGCGGAACCAGACGATCGCCGCCGGAGTCGCGGTCGTGGTGCTGGTCGGCGGCGGCGGTGTCGCCGCGCTGAACGCGTTCGGCGGCGACAAGGCGTCCGGGCCGAAGGCAGGCAACAGCCCGTCCGACGACAAGCCGTCGCAGTCGAAGGTGCTCGCCGACGACAAGTCGCTGCTGGACGCCGCGGGCGCGAAAACGCTCGGCGCGACCGGCGCCTGGGCGGTCGCCAAGACCGCGGACGGCGACGCCGCGCCGGACAGCTCGTTCATCTGCCAGCCGCAGCGCTACGCCGACCCCTCCGGGCTGCGTACCTGGGTCCGCACCTTCCAGAACCCGACCAGCAAGGAAACCGCGGTCCAGTACGTCGAGGTCTCGAACGACCAGCCGACCGCGGCGAAGACGTACAACGCGGTCGTCCGCTGGCTGAGTCAGTGCTCGACGCCACAGACCCGGCTCTCGGCCGGCTATCTGACCACCGGCGTGGGCCAGACCGGCGTCATCGCGGTCTTCGGGCAGACCCCGGGCGCCAAGACCAAGTACAAGACCGTCGCGGTCACGCTGGTCGGGCAGGCCACGATGGTGGTCGAGCACGACACGGTGGCCGCCGCGCCGCCGCCGCCCAACGCGGTGCTGGCCACCGCGAACACCGCGGCGAAGAAGATCTGCGCCGAGTCCGGCGGCTGCGGCACCGGCGCGCCGGTCGCCAAGCCGGCCCTGCTGCCGAACACGGACAGCCCCGGGTTCATGGCGCCGGTGGATCTGCCGCTGCTGCCCACGATCAACAAGCCGTGGGTGAGCGCGACCGCGAAGGCGGCCGACCAGGGTACCGGCTGCGAGAAGCTCGACTTCAAGAAGGCAAAGGCGACGAAGTACGGCAGCGTCACGTACGTGACGCCCGAGGCGAAGGTGCCGACCGAGTTCGGCCTGGACGACACGGTGGCCAAGTTCGCCACCACGAACGCGGCGGCGGCCTTCGTCAGCCAGAGCCGGAAGAACGTCGACAACTGCGAGAAGAACGTCTCGAACGCGAAGGTCGAGTCGACCGGGACCCTGCAGACCAGCACGATCAAGGGCGAGAGCTGGAAGGCGACGTACGACACCGGGAAGTCGAAGATCGTCTACCGGATCGGCATCGCCGGCTCCGGCGACCGGGCGGTCTACCTGCTGTACCCAGTACTGAAGGACCTGGACCTGACCGACGCCGCCTTCAACGAGACGCTGGCGCGGGCCGTCGACCGGTCCGCAGCGTACAAGTAGAAACGGGACCTGCCCCCTCGTAAAGGGCAGGTCCCGCTCCGGAAGAAACTACTTGGTCAGCTCCTGCATGATGCCGCGCATCAGGTTGGCGGTCTCGGTCGGCGTCTTGCCGACCTTCACACCGGCCGCCTCGAGCGCCTCCTGCTTCGCGGCCGCGGTGCCGGACGAGCCGGAGACGATCGCGCCGGCGTGGCCCATCGTCTTGCCCTCCGGCGCGGTGAAGCCGGCCACGTAGCCGACGACCGGCTTGGTCACGTTCGCCTTGATGAACGCCGCCGCCCGCTCCTCGGCGTCGCCGCCGATCTCGCCGATCATCACGATCGCGTCGGTGTCCGGGTCGTCCTGGAACGCCTGCAGCGCGTCGATGTGGGTGGTGCCGATGATCGGGTCACCGCCGATGCCGATCGCGGTCGAGAAGCCGAAGTCGCGCAGTTCGTACATCATCTGGTACGTCAGCGTGCCGGACTTCGAGACCAGCCCGATCCGGCCCTGGCCGGCGATGTCGGCCGGGATGATGCCGGCGTTCGACGCGCCCGGGGTGATGATGCCGGGGCAGTTCGGGCCGATGATCCGGGTCTTGCCGGACGCCTGCGCGGCGGCGAAGAACGCGGCCGTGTCGTGCACCGGCACGCCCTCGGTGATGACGACGACCAGCGGCATCTCGGCCTCGATCGCCTCCAGCACCGCGTCCTTGGTGAACTTCTCCGGGACGAAGATGACCGACACGTTCGCGCCGGTCTCCTTGATCGCGTCCGCGACCGACCCGAACACGGGTACGGCCTTGCCGTCGAAGTCCTGGCTCTGCCCCGCCTTGCGCGGGTTCACGCCGCCGACGATGTTCGTGCCGGAGGCAAGCATCCGGGTGGTGTGCTTGGTGCCCTCGGAGCCGGTCATGCCCTGGACGATGACCTTGCTGTCCTTGGTCAGGAAGATAGACATTGTTCGGCGATCCCTTACTTCGCTGCCAGCTCGGCGGCGCGCTTGGCGGCGCCGTCCATCGTGTCGACCCGCTCCAGACCGGCGAGGCCCGCCTCGTCGAGAATCCGGCGGCCCTCCTCGGCGTTGTTCCCGTCCAGCCGGACGACCAGCGGCTTGGTGACCGCCTCGCCGCGGCTCGAGAGCAGCTCGAACGCCTGCACGATGCCGTTCGCGACCGCGTCACAGGCGGTGATGCCGCCGAAGACGTTCACGAACACGCTCTGTACCTGCGGGTCCGAGATGATGATCTCCAGCCCGTTCGCCATCACCTCGGCGCTCGCGCCACCACCGATGTCGAGGAAGTTGGCCGGCTTCTGCCCGCCGAACTCTTCACCGGCGTACGCCACAACATCCAGCGTGGACATGACCAGGCCGGCGCCGTTGCCGATGATGCCGACGGAACCGTCGAGCTTCACGTAGTTCAGGCCCTTGGCCTTGGCCGCCGCCTCCAGCGGGTCGGCCGCGGTGACGTCCTCGAACTCGGCGTGGTCCGGGTGCCGGAAGGACGCGTTCTCGTCCAGCGACACCTTGCCGTCCAGCGCCTCGACGTTGCCGTCCTCGAGCTTCACCAGCGGGTTCACCTCGACCAGCGAGGCGTCCTCTTCGATGAACACCTGGTACAGCTTGACGATCTCCGGGACCACCGCGTCGATCACGTCGGCCGGGTACTTGGCCGCGGTCGCGATCTCCCGCGCCTTCGCCTCGTCCACGCCGGTGGCCGGGTCGATCGAGATCTGCGCGACCGCGTCCGGGTTGGTGTGCGCGACCTCCTCGATCTCCATCCCGCCCGCCGCCGAGGCGATGCAGAGGTAGTTCCGGTTCGCCCGGTCGACCAGGAAGGAGAAGTAGTACTCCTCCGCGATCGCCGCGGCCGGAACGATGTTCAGGATCTTGACGACGTGGCCCTTGATGTCCAGCCCGAGGATCTCGCGGGCCTTCTCCTCTGCCTCGTCCGGGCTGCTCGCCAGCTTCACGCCGCCGGCCTTGCCGCGGCCACCGGTCTTGACCTGGGCCTTCACGACCACCCGGCCGCCGATCTTCTCGGCCGCCGCGCGGGCTTCCTCCGGAGTCGTGACAACCGCACCCACGGTCGTCCGCACCCCGTGCTTGGCGAAGACCGTCTTCGCCTGGAATTCCATCAGATCCACGAGTGTGGTCCCTCTCTCGCCTGTACGGATTCCTGACACTAGCCACCCCGCTGCCGCGGGCAACAGCCGGGGTCCTCGCTGAGACGACTGTCACAGCCGCTCCCGGCCCCGTGCGAGGCTTGTCCGCATGACTGATTCTGAGACCAGACCAGCTGCCGACTGGTGGCGTAGCGCGGTCGTTTACCAGGTGTACCCGCGGTCGTTCGCCGACGCGGACGGTGACGGTACCGGCGACCTGAACGGCATCCGCGCCAAGCTGCCGTACCTGGCCGAGCTCGGCGTGGACGCGATCTGGATCAGCCCCTGGTACCCGTCCCCGCTGCTCGACGGCGGGTACGACGTGGCCGACTACCGCGACATCAACCCGGAGTTCGGCACCCTCGCCGACGCCGACGCGCTGATCGCCGAGGCGCACGCGCTCGGGCTGCGGATCCTGATCGACCTGGTCCCGAACCACTGCTCCTGGGAGCACCCGTGGTTCAAGGCCGCGCTGGCCGCCGGAAAGGGCTCGCCGGAGCGCGACCTGTTCTGGTTCCGGGACGGCAAGGACGGGCAGCCGCCGACGAACTGGCCGGCCGCGTTCGGCGGGCCGGCCTGGCAGCAGATCGACGACGGCGACTGGTACCTGCACCTGTTCGACATCTCCCAGCCGGACTGGAACTGGGATCACCCGAAGGTGATCGAGGAATTCGACTCGATCCTGCGGTTCTGGTTCGACCGCGGGGTGGACGGGTTCCGGATCGACGTGGCGGACTCGATGGCAAAGGACGCCGGCCTGCCGGACGTACCGCTCGAAGACGGTCAGCCGACGCGGGAGAAGTACGTCGGGAACCCGTTCTACGACCAGCCAGGCGTCCACACCATCCACCAGCGCTGGCGGGCGATCGCGGACGAGTACGCGGACACGCCCCAAGGCCCGCGGGTGTTCGTCGCCGAGGCGTGGCTCTCACCGGCCGAGCGGCTCGCCCAGTACGTCCGGCCGAACGAACTGCACTCCGCCTTCAACTTCGACGCTCTGCGCGCGGCCTGGGACGCGAAGGAACTGCGCGAGGTCATCGACCACACCACGGAGAACCTGTGGGCGGTCGGCGCGCCGGCCACCTGGGTGCTGAGCAACCACGACACCATCCGGCACCGCACCCGGTTCGGCCGGGACAAGAAGGACGCGCTGGAGGGCGCGGGTGTCGTACCGACCGATCTAGCTCTCGGTCTGCGCCGGGCCCGGGCCGCGGCACTGCTGGAGCTGGCACTGCCGGGCGGCGCGTACGTGTACCAGGGTGACGAGCTCGGTCTGCCCGAGGTCGAGGATCTGCCTGAGGACGTGCTCGACGACCCGACCTGGGAGCGCTCGGGTCACACCGTCCGCGGGCGGGACGGCTGCCGCGTACCCATCCCGTGGTCCGGTTCGGAGCCGCCGTACGGGTTCGGCCCCGGCACCGGTCAGCCGTGGCTGCCCCAGCCCGCGGACTGGTCACCGCTGACTGCCGCGGCGCAGACCGACGACCCGGACAGCCACCTCAACCTGTACAAGGCGGCACTCCGGATTCGCCGCGACCACCCCGCACTCGGCGAGGGCCGGCTGGCCTGGGACCAGGACGCCCCCGAAGGCATCCTGTCCTTCACCCGCGACCCCGGCTTCCAATGCGTCGTGAACCTGAGCGACGCCCCGGTCCCGCTACCACCACACCAGAACATCCTGCTCACCAGCGCCGCCCTGAACGCCGGCGAACTCCCACCCGACACCACCGTGTGGCTCGAGCGCTGACACACAAGAACGGCCGGGGCAGTTGCCCCGGCCGTTCTGTTTGTCACCTGAACCTGCTAACTGAACCTGCCAACTGAACCTGCTACCGGAACCGCAAGCTGTCCTCGCGGTCTCTCCGGTCCCGTTCCCGGTCCTCGCGGTCTCGGCGGTCGCGGTCTTCGCGGTCGCGGCGGTCCCGGTCGGCCTGGGCCCGGCGGTCGCGATCTTCACGATCGCGCCGGGCCCGGTCTTCCGCCTTGCGGCGGAACAGGCTCACTTCACGCCACCCGCCGTCAGGCCGGCCACGATCCGGCGCTGGAACAGCAGCACCGCGATCACCAGCGGGATCGTGACCACCACACCGGCGGCCATCTGGCTGCCGAACGGCTGGTCCCGGCCGGTTGTTCCGGTGAACTGCGAGACGATCACGTTCGCGGTCTGGATCGACTTCTTGTTCGTCATGCTCAGCGCGATCAGGAACTCGTTCCAGGCCGCGATGAAGGTGATGATCGCGGTGGTGAACACACCGGGCGCCGCCAGCGGGATGATGACCTTGCGGAACGCCTGAGCCGGCGTACAGCCGTCCACCATCGCCGCCTGTTCGAGTTCCTGCGGCATTTGCCGGAAGAACGCGGTCAGGTTCCACACCGCCAGTGGCAGCGCGAACGACAAGCTCGGCACGATCATCGCCTGGTACGTGTTGATCCACTTGATGTCGACGAACAGCTTCAGCAGCGGGACGACCAGCGAGATGCCGGGGAACATCGAGGTGGTGATGATGATCGCCAGCACCAGGTTCTTGCCCTTGAAGTCCAGCCGGGCCAGCGTGTACGCCGCCACCATGCCGATGATCAGCGTCAGGATCGTCACCGACCCGGCCACGATCAGGCTGTTCAGCAGACCGCGGCCGAAACCGTTGCCGGCGCTGAACACGTCCTTGAAGTTCTGGATCGAGAACGGTGCCGGGATGATCCCGTTCGAGAACTGGTCGGACGGCCGGCGGAACGCCGACACCACCATCCAGTAGAACGGCGCCAGGCAGTACACCACGATCACGATGATGCCCAGCAACGGCAGCCAGCGCTTCAGGGCGGCGTTCTCACCGGCCCGGACCTGCGGAATGTCGGCGGCCATCAGATGTTCCTCCCAGATCCGGATGCGGCACCGGCGGTGACCGCGGCGCTCGCGGATGCCTTCACCGCATCCGACCGCTTCCAGCGGCCGCCGCCCTTGCGGCCACCGGGCTTCTTCGCCCGGGCCTCACCGATCACGTCGGCGCCGAGAATCTTCACGAACAGGTACGCGACCACGGCGATGTAGACGAACAGCACTGTCGCGTACGCCGCCGCCGGCCCGAATCTGGTGTTGAAGGCTTCGTCGTACGCCAGCATCGACAGCGTCTCGACCGAGTCCTTGTGCGGGCCGACCAGCACGAACGGCAGGTCGAAGATCCGCAGCGTGTCGAGGATCCGGAACAGCACCGCGACCAGCAGGGCCGGCTTGACCAGCGGCATCGTGATCCGGGTGAACGTCTTCCAGGCGTTGGCACCGTCGACCTTCGCGGCCTCGTAGACCTCGGCCGGGATGGTCTGCAGCCCGGCCAGGACCAGGAGGCCGATGAACGGTGCGGTCTTCCAGGTGTCGGCCAGGATCACCGACATTTTCGACTGCCAGCCCTCGGTCGACCACAGCACCTGGGTGCCGAGCAGGGCGTTCGCGACACCGTCGGCCTGGAAGATCCACTTCCACAGCAGCGCCGAGATGACGGTCGGGATCGCCCATGGGACCAGGATGCTGGCCCGGACGATGCCGCGGCCCTTGAAGGCCTTGTGCATGATCAGCGCCATCGCGACCCCGAGCACGGTTTCGAGGACGACACAGATCACGGTGAAGAAGGTCGTGTTGTAGAAGGCGTTCCAGAACCGGGTTCCGGTCTCGCCACGGAAGATGTCGGCGTAGTTCTGCAGCCCGACGAACGTTTCGCCCTTGACCACGAACCCGTTCGCATCGAGGTGCTGGCCGCTGGTGAACAGCGACTCGCGCAGCGCCGAGATGATCGGGAAGAGCACCACGACGCCGAGCACCAGCAGGGTGGGGGAAAGCAGGGTCGCGGCCAGCCGGCCGGTCCCCTCGTCGAACCGTTGCTTCCGCTTCGGTTCCGTCGCCGGCGCGGTAACCGGCGTTGTTGCAGTCACCTGAGACTCCTTTGCTCCCCGGGGGAACCCGGGCAGGGACTGGCCGGGGCCGGTGCGTGGCGACCAACTCACCACTCACCGGCCCCGGCACTCGATCATTGCGTGATGAGCGACTGCAGCTTCGTCTGCAGGTCGGACAACGCCTGGTCAGGCTGCGTCTTCCCACTCAGGGAGTCGTACGCGGCCTGCTGGATCGCAGCCGTCACATCGCCGTACTTGACCACCCGCGGCCGTGGCTTGGCGTTCTGGATCGACGCCTTCAGCGGGGCGAGGTACGGGAACTGCTTGTTCAGGCCCGGGTCGTCGTACAGCGAGGCCCAGGTCGGCGCCTGCGAGGTCTTCTCGACGTTCGCCTTCTGCCGCTCTTCGCTGGCCATGAAGTTGATGAAGTCGATCGCGGTCGCCTTGTTCTTGGCGAACGAGCTGATCGCGTAGTCGTGCCCACCGAGCGAGGAGACGCCCGGACCGGTCTTGCCCGGCAGCGGCGCGACCGCGAACTTGCCGGCCACCTTGGAGGAGCCGTCGGTCTTGTTCGCCAGCGCGTACACGTACGGCCAGTTGCGCAGGAAGACCAGCTTGCCGTCCTGGAACGCGCGCCGGCTCTCCTCTTCCTTGTAGGTGATCGCGGCCTTCGGGATGACGCCGGTCTTGAAGTCGTTGACCAGCTCCTCGAGGCCGGCCTTCGCCTCCGGGGTGTTGACGTTCGGCTTGCCGTCCTTGCCGACGATCTCACCGCCGGCCGAGTTGACCGCCTCGGAGAAGTTCACCGTCAGGCCTTCGTACTTCTCGAACTGACCCGAGTAGCAGCTCATGCCCTTGGCGGCCGGCAGCGCCAGCACCTTGGTGCAGGCGGCCTTCATCTCGTCCCAGGTCTTCGGCGCCTCGGTCACCCCGGCCTGCTTGAGCAGGTCGTTGCGGTAGTAGAGCAGGCCACCGTCCGACGTCATCGGCACCGCGTACAGCTTGTCGCGGTACTTGGCCGTCTCGACCGTTGCCGGCAGCAACTTGCCGAGGTCCGGCACCTTGTCCTCGGGGATCTGGGTGATCCACTGGTTGGCCGCGAACTCCGACGTCCAGACCACGTCCATCACCAGGACGCTGTACGAGTCCGACTGGGCCTGGGCGTTCTGGACCATCTGCTGCCGCTGCGCGTCGGCGTCCTCCGGCAGCTCCTTCAGCTCCACCTTCTCGTTCGGGTGCGCCGCGTTCCAGGCGTTCAGCTGGTTCTGCAGGTTCCCGGAGGTGTCCTTGCCGCTGGCAAGCGTGATCGGCCCCCGGCCGTCCAGCGAAGCGGCCGAGCTGCCCCCACTGCTGCTGCTTCCGTTGTCGCCACTACCACACGCGGTGGCGAGCAGCGCGAGGCTGCCTGCCACGGCCACGAAGGCCGTCCTGCGTGCGTGGGATCGTTCAAACCTCATCGTTCTACCTGCCCTCTCCGATGGGACATCCCTTGGGTCCTGCGTACACGGGGTCACAGTCCCCCACCGCGCTGCGATCCGCACTGTCCGGACAGTAACCGAGAACCGGCCGATGTGTTCTGAGCCACACACGCCGACCTCGATCTGTACCGCACAGCCGCATGGCTGTATGCCACCGCGTTTGGGAACCCCCCACAACCGGGCATTTCCTAACGATTCGGTATTACTGATTAGTAACGTATCTGAAACGGGCAGGTGTGTTCAGATCCGTTCGAATCGCCCCGAGCGGGGACGAATCGATCAGGCCCCAGAAGAATCGCTCAGGCCGCGGAGGTGTCGCCGACGTGGCCGCGGACCCACTCGACGATCTCGGTGGTGGTCGCGCCCGGGGTGAAGATCTTGTCCACGCCGAGCTCGGCCAGCGGCTCCAGGTCGGCGTCCGGGATGATGCCGCCGCCGAACACCACGATGTCCTCGGCCTCCCGCTCGGTCAGCAGCTCGCGGACCCGCTTGAACAGGGTCATGTGCGCGCCGGACAGCACCGACAGGCCGATCGCGTCCGCGTCCTCGGCGATCGCGGTCTCGACGATCTGCTCCGGGGTCTGGTGCAGGCCGGTGTAGATGACCTCCATCCCGGCGTCCCGCAACGCCCGGGCGACCACCTTGGCACCCCGGTCGTGACCGTCCAGACCGGGCTTGGCGACGACGACGCGCAACGGGCTCGTAGCAGGCATATCCGCAGGCTAACCGCTCCACTCGGCACGGATAAGACACGAAGCAGTGTGTTCCCCCACACGCCGGATGGGAACCGGTTACCGTGAGAGCAGAGATCGGACCACCGGGGGGTCTGGTTTTGTGAGGAGGCGGCCCATGGGCAGCTGGCAGGACGACCTCCGCGGCGCGCTGGACGGACTCGCGTACGGCGCCCGCTCCGCCTTCACGCCGAGCGTGCTGCAGGGTGCGGCCGTCGAGCTCGGCTGGCTGACCACCCACCTGGCCATGTACCCGCTCGGCGTCGTCAATCGCGCCGGCGGAGCGTTGCCGGCCCGGCTGAACCTGGCCGGACTCGGTCCCGCGCAGCGCGGTCTACTGGTCAGCAACGTCCGCGCCGCCGGTACGCCGATCCTGCTCGCGCACGGGATCATCGACAACCACACGATCTTCGCGCTGCTCCGCCGGCACCTGGTCCGGCGCGGCTTCGGCAGCATCCACACGTTCTCGTACTCCCCGTTGACCCTGGACGTACGAAGTACCGCCGAGCGGATGGGCCGTGAGATCGAGGCGATCTGCGAAGAGTCCGGATCGGAGCAGATCCATGTCATCGGGCACAGCCTGGGCGGACTGATCGCGCGGTACTACGTGCAGCGACTGGGCGGTGACGCCCGCGTACACACCTGCCTCACGCTCGGTACGCCACACCAAGGCACCGTGGCGGCCAAACTGCTGCCGTGGCCACTGGTGAAGCAGGTCCGGCCGGACAGCGACCTGATGACCGAACTGGCCGAGCCGGCGCCGGATTGCCGGACCAGGTTCGTCGCGTACTACAGCGACGTCGACCAGCTGATCGTGCCGCAACGGCGGGGCCGCATCCGGCACCCCGATCTGGTCGCGAGTAATGTGCGGGTGCACGGCGTGGGCCACCTGTCCCTGCCGTTCCACAGCGAGGTCGTGCACGGGATCACCGGCGTACTGACCGAGCCGGACGACCAGCCCAAAACTGCCTGAACTGGAAGCTTTCTGGGCTCTTCGAGCAGATGCACGTGCAGGCGCGCATGCAAAAGTTTCGTGAAGTAGGCCCGAAAAAGTGGGTGGCGGGGTTTGTCACCCCGTGACCCTTCCGTTATGGTCTGTGAGTCCTCCCGGGGAGCAACACCTCCGAGAGGGCGGACTTAAGCCCCTCCCCTGTGACCGAAAGGCCACGTTGTGTCCCAGCACCGTGCCGCGGGCGACCGCGTCACGCCCGGCAACGCTGCGCGCAAACCCGGCGCAGGACGTCATAGTGCCAAGCATCGCGTCGCCAGGCGTAACACCCCGAGCAGTACCCAGATCGTCGGACTGACCGCCGCGCTCGCCGCGGCCGCCGGAGCTGTCGGCTTCAGCCACAGCTCGCTGGCGTCACCGACCCAGGCCAACACCGCGGTCAACCTCGCGGCGCTCAGCCTGGACACCGGTCAGCAGCTGTCCGGCATCACCACTGCACGCATCCAGGCGCGCCAGCTCGCCACCCGTGACTCCTCCCGGGTTCAGCTGGCCGACCCGACGAACGCAGGCAAGAAGCAGGCCGCGGCGAACAAGCTGGCCACCCAGCGGGCCGTGAAGCTCGCCGCCACCCAGACGCAGACCGCCAAGCAGGCGAACGCGCTGAAGCTCGCGAAGGCCAAGGCCGACCTGGCCGAGAAGAAGGCCCGCGAGTCGGCCACCCGCTGCCAGATCATGCTCACCGGCTACCACATCACCGCGACCTTCGGTCAGGGCGGCAGCCGCTGGGCCCACCAGCACACCGGGCTCGACTTCGCCGCGCCGGTCGGTACGAAGATCGGCTCCGTGATGAAGGGCGTGGTGATCTTCGCCGACTGGGCCGGTCCGTACGGCCGCCAGGTCCAGGTCCGGCACGAGGACGGCACCGTCACCTGGTACAACCACATGTCGAAGTTCAGCGTGTCGGTCGGCGAGACCGTGTACGCGGGTGACCAGGTCGGCGCGGTCGGGATGACCGGCAACACCACCGGCCCGCACCTGCACTTCGAGGTCCGCCCCGGCGGCGGCGACCCGATCGACCCGGCACCGTGGCTCCGCAACCACTGCGGCCTGGACCCGTACACCGCCGGCTGATCACCACCGGCTGATCCACTAAGCTCCACCGCATGCGACCGGCGGCGGGTGAAGTGCTGCACTTCTCCGAAGACCCGGCCATCGAGGTCTTCCACCCACGCCTCGCCAAACCCGAGCACCCCACCGCGTACGTCTGGGCGGTCGGCTACGACCGCGCCCCGGACTACTGGTTCCCGAGGCAGTGCCCCCGCGCAATGGCGTGGGTCGGCCCCTCCACCACTCCCGAAGACCGCGACCGCATCATCGGCGCCGGCTCCGGCACCCGCGTACACGCCGTCGAGTACGGCTGGCTGGATACGATGCGGTCAGTCGAGCTGTACGCCTACCGGCTTTCCGCGGACGCCTTCACGCAGCATGACGCCGCGATGGTCAGCACCGCCGTCGTACGCCCGCTGAGCCCGGCCGAGCGGGTCGGCGACCTGTTCGCGCTGCACGATGACGCCGGGATTCAGTTGCGGGTGTTGCCGCGGCTGCACGACTTCTGGGCCGAGGCTACGGCCAGCACGCTTGAGTGGAGTGCGATCCGGCTGCGGAACGCGCTGCCCTAGCGCTGCCAGACCTCGGCCGTGGTGAGGAAGGCTGAGGAGCCGGGGCGGTCCGGGGAGCCGTCGACCTGGACGAAGCCGGGGACGGACGCGCCGCCGATCGAGACCGTTGCGGAGCGGACCGGGGCGATCACCAGGCTGAGGCTGTGGTTGCCGTCGGCAAGCTGGAAGTTGTCGGTCGCGAACAGCCGCCGGTCGAGGACGCCGCTCATCTCGATCTGGATGTCGGCCGCCTTCGCGCTCAACCCGTCGGCCAGGTTCATCGAGACCTGGACCAGGTCCCGCTCGACGGCCGGCTCGTGCCACGGCAGGCCCTGCACCTCGAGGAACGAGCGGACGAAGTACCGCTCCAGCCAGGCGGCCAGGTCAACGTCCTCGGACACCACCCGGACGATCCCGTCGAACCACAGCACCACCGCCGTACCGGCCCCACGGACGGACCAGTCGACCATCCAGATCGACGCGTACGCGGTCACCTTGCCGCGCTCGTCGAACAGCCGCAGCCCAGGATTGGCACCCGCCAAAATGATCCGGCGGTGACTTGCCGAGGACTTGGTGGGCATGGGAGGAAGCTTCCGGGAAGGGGCCGAAGAGGTTCGATTGTCTCAATCTCCGGCCCAGACGCAACGTCAACTGTCCAAAACTTGACAAATCTCTCGGCAAATCGTCGTTTGAGGACGTCAGATCTTCTCCACCGGTGCATACCGGAGCAGCAGCCGTTTCACGCCCTCTGAGCCGAAATCGATGTCGGCCTGGGCCTGTTGCCCCTCGCCCCGAACCACCACGACGGTGCCCATCCCGAAGCTGTCGTGGACCACGCGGTCGCCTGGATTCAGGTTGATCACTGCCTTGTCCGTGCTGGTCCGGCGGGACGGCTCGTACCGGCTGGGGATGCCACTGCCGCGCGTCGTGCCGCCTCCGCTGCTCGTCCCGGTCCCCGACCAGCGGGTGATCGCGGACTCGTCGCGGCGCCAGTCGAGCAGCTCGGCCGGGAGCTCCTCCAGGAACCGCGACGGCGGATTGTGCTGCGGCGCGCCGTACGCGGACCGGACCGCGGCGCGGGAGATCGCCAGCCGCTCGCGGGCACGGGTGATCCCGACGTACGCGAGCCGGCGCTCTTCCTCGAGCTCCTTCAGGTCGGTCAGCGACCGGGAGTGCGGGAAGACGCCGTCCTCCATCCCGGTCAAGAACACCACCGGGAACTCCAGGCCCTTCGCGGTGTGCAGTGTCATCAGCGTGACCACGCCACCGTCGTCGGCCGCGTCCGGGATCTGGTCCGCGTCCGCTACCAGCGCGACCCGCTCCAGGAACGCCTGCAGATCGGCCGGCTCACCGGCGGCGGTCCGCTCCTCGACGAACTCCCGGGCGACCGAGATGAACTCGTCCAGGTTCTCCAGGCGGGTCTCGTCCTGCGGGTCGGGCGACTTCTGCAAGGTCTCGTAGTACCCGGAGCGGTGCAGCGCGACGTCCAGGATGTCGTCCGGCGGCGCGCCCGAGTCGACCATCGCGGTCAGCTCGTCGAGGATGTCGACGAAGGCCTGGACCGCGTTCACCGAGCGGGACGCCATCGCCGGCGCGTCCTCGGCCCGGCGCATCGCGGCCGCGAAAGAGATCCGGTCCCGGGACGCCAGCGCCTCGATCGCCGCCTCGGCCCGGTCGCCGATGCCACGCTTCGGCTCGTTCATGATCCGGCGCAGCGAGACGGTGTCCTCCGGGTTCACCAGCACCCGCAGGTACGCGAGCGCGTCGCGGACCTCCTTGCGCTCGTAGAACCGGACGCCACCGACCACCTTGTACGGATGGCCGGTCCGGATGAACACTTCTTCGAACACCCGGGACTGCGCGTTGGTCCGGTAGAACACCGCCACGTCCGACGGCTTCACCGAGTCCGCGTCGGCCAGCCGGTCGATCTCGTCCGCGACGAACTGGGCCTCGTCGTGCTCGTTGTCGGCGACGTACACCGCGATCTGCTCGCCCTGCCCCTGGTCGGACCAGAGGTTCTTCGCCATCCGGCCTTCGTTCCGGGCGATCACCGCGTTGGCGGCGGTCAGGATCGTCTGGGTGGAGCGGTAGTTCTGCTCCAGCAGGATCGTCTCGGCGCCGGCGAAGTCCTCCTCGAAGGCGAGGATGTTCCGGATCGTGGCGCCGCGGAACGCGTAGATCGACTGGTCCGAGTCGCCGACCACCATCAGCTCGGCGGGTGGCGCGGTCGGTCCGTTGTAGTCGGAAGGATCTTCACCACACAGCTCACGGATCAGCGTGTACTGGGCGTGGTTCGTGTCCTGGTACTCGTCGACGAGCACGTGGCGGAAGCGGCGCCGGTAGTACTCACGCACTTCCGGGAACGCCTGCAGCAGGTTGACCGTCGTCATCAGCAGGTCGTCGAAGTCCAGTGCGTTCGCCTGGGCGAGCCGCTCCTGGTAGATCCGGTAACACTCCGCGTACGTCTGCTCGAGGTGGTTCTCGGCCTTCGCGGTCGCCGCCTCGTGGTCGATCAGCTCGTTCTTCTGGGTGCTGATCCAGTTCAGGACGGCGCGCGGGTTGTACCGCTTGACGTCCAGGTCGAGCTCGCGGCAGACCAGGGTCATCAGCCGGCGCGAGTCGGTGTCGTCGTAGATCGAGAACGTGGAGCTGATCCCGAAGCGCTTGATGTCGCGGCGCAGGATGCGTACGCACGAGGAGTGGAAGGTCGAGACCCACATCAGCTTCGCCCGCGGCCCGACCAGGTCCACCACCCGCTCGCGCATCTCCGCGGCGGCCTTGTTGGTGAACGTGATCGCCAGGATCGATCCCGGATGCACGTCCCGGGCCGACAGCAGGTAGGCGATCCGGCGGGTCAGCACCCGGGTCTTGCCGGAGCCCGCGCCGGCGACCACCAGCAGCGGTTTGCCCGCGTGCACCACGGCCGCGCGCTGCTGCGGATTCAGCCCCTCGAGCAGGGCATCCGGGTCGGGCCGGGACGTCTTCGGCTCCTCCAGCGGCACTGGGAGCTCATCAGGCGAAAACAGCGTAGTCATCACTCAACACCTTAGGCGCTCCCGCCGACAGTTACCGAAACCCGAGCAGCCCCTTGCCGATCAGGCGCTGATTCGCGGCACTTCGTTCGGCCAGCGGACCGGGCCCGAACACCGGAACGTCCAGCGTCGCCGCCAGCACCGGTTCGAGCAGCATCGGCCCGAGGATCAGGAACAGCGCCTGGTACGGGGCCCAGCGCGCTTCCGCTTCATCAATCGGCTCGGTACGCAATGCGTCCAGGTGCCGGCGAGCGCCCTCCAGCAGCTGCCGGAACACAGCGATCCCGGCCGGACCGCCCTCCAGCAGCACTCTGCGCAGGTAATTCCGCCGCAGCTCGTCCGAGCCGAACAGCCGCGCCGTGACCTGCCCGAGCGCGGACAGGTCATCGGCGTCGAGCTTGGCCAGGCCTTCGTCGAAGGTGTTCAGCAGGTCCTCGTCGACAGCGGCCCGCAGCCCGTCCTTGGAGCCGTAGTGGTGCCGCAGCAACGCGTGCGACACCCCCGCCTCGGTGGCGATCGCGCGCGTCGACGTCGCCTCGAACCCGTGCTCGGCGAACAACTTCAGCGCCGCCAGCCGCAGCCGCGCCCGCGCGGTCAGATCGGACGATCCTGCCATTCAGGCTCCTACCCAGGCTCGGAGGTACGGGACGCGGCGCAGCCCGGCCGCCAGGGCAAAGCTGACCGGCAACGCGACCGCACCGACCAGCAGGAACTTCACCAGCGGCGCGGCGGCCAGGTCGCGGACGAGCAACTGCAGTACGACCACCACCGGCACGTGCACGATATACACGGTGAACGACACCGCGCCCAGCCGGGCCAGCAACGCCTGCGGCCGATTCGCGTACTCGCGGAACAGCACCACCAGCCCGACGCACAACGTCACGCACATCGCGCTCTCGACCGTCGACCACACCAACGAACGCACGCCCGTACCGCCTGGTGCATAAACGCGCGACAACGCCGGCCAGGCCGCGTACTGCGCAATCGCCAGCGCACCGCCGATCGCCAAGCAGGTGTACCCGACGCGCCGCGTGATGCCCGTGAGCCAGCCGTACCGGTACGCAAGCAGTCCCGCGACGAACAACCCACCGTACTGGACCAGGTCGGACGGCTCGGCCTGGATGAACTCGAGGATGCCGATCCAGGTGTCGACGGGCCACTTGATCCGGATCGCGTACGTCCCGAGCGCGATGACCGCGGTGAAACCGGCGATCGTCACACCACTGAGGCGCCGTGATTCCTGGACGACCGGCCGGCGCTGGATCAGGGTGCGCCAGGCGGCGTACAGGATCGCGTACACCAGCAAGTGCTGGAGGAACCAGAGATGGGCGAAGGAGAACTCCGGATAGACGCCGTACGTCCGGTGGTGCAGGTACATGAGCAGCGGGACGATCGCCGCGACACCGAACAGGAACGGGGCGCCGACCCGGCGGAAGCGGTCGAGCAGGAACCGGCGGCCGCCCTTCCGTTCGTACGACCGGGGCAGCAGGTACGCCGAGATCGCGAAGAACAGGCTCATGAAGAACGCGCCGTTCACCACAGTGAAGCGCTCCAGCGGCTGCCAGCGGTCGGTCCCTTGCACGTACCACCAATCCGGCGGCCCGTACGGCTGCGCGACGTGATGCAGCACCACCAAGACCACCAGGCCGAGCTTGAGGTGGTTCAGGTAGTGAAGCTGTCCAGTTGGATTATTAGCTGTCCACATGGACAGCATCCTACAAACGAAAGCGCCCTGACCCAACCGAGCGGCTTCGCTCTGGGCAGAGTTGCCGTCAGCAGAAAAGCTGGGACGGAGCGTCCGGCCCGGTCAGGGTTGATCACATGGCAGAAGACATCAAACCGCCGATGTTCAACGAGACCGCGCGGCAGCGGTTGCTCGGGCAGCGGATCGTGGTGCTGGACGGAGCCCTCGACGACGACAACGGGACCTTGCTGGCCACCCAGATCCTGGCCCTGGCGGCCGAGGACCCGGACACCGACATCGCCTTCTGGATTCACTCCCCCGGCGGCTCGGTGCCGTCGATGCTGGCCATCCGGGACGTGATGCGGCTGGTGCCGTGCGACGTGTCGACGCTGGCGATCGGGCTGGCCTGCAGCGCCGGTCAGTTCCTGCTCTCCGCGGGGACGCCGGGCAAGCGGTTCGCGCTCCGGCACGCCCGGATACTGATGCACCAGGGTTCGGCCGGGATCGGCGGCTCCGCGGCCGAGATCGAGATCCAGGCGAACGACCTGCGGCAGATCCGCGACACCGTGCTCGGGCTGATCGCCGCGGACACCGGGCAGCCGTTCGACGTCGTGCACGAGGACTCGCTGCACGATCACTGGTACACCGCCGACGAGGCCCGGGAGTACGGCTTCATCGACCACATCGTCGAGTCGTTCGACCAGGTGATGCCCAGGAGGACCGCCGCATGAGCAGCTACACCATCCCGAACGTGATCGCCCAGCATCCGCGCGGTGAGCGGATCATGGACGTGTACTCGCATCTCCTCAGCGAGCGGATCATCTACCTCGGTACCGCGATCGACGCCGGGGTCGCGAACGCGCTGATCGCCCAGCTGCTGCACCTCGAGGTGGACAAGCCCGATCAGGAGATCAACCTGTACATCAACTGCGAGGGCGGCGACATGACCGCGATGCTCGCGATCTACGACACCATGCAGTACATCCAGTCGCCGGTCGCGACGTTCTGCGTCGGGCAGGCGATCTCGGCCGGCGCGGTGCTGCTGGCCGGTGGCGCGGAGGGGCGGCGGGCCGTACTGCCGCACGCGCGGGTCGTCCTGCACCAGCCGGCCGCCCGCGGCCAGGGCACCATCCCGGACCTGATCCTGCAGGCCGACGAGGTGGTCCGCGTTCGCAGTCAGGTCGAGTCGATCCTGGCCCGGCACACCGGCCAGACGATCGAGCAGCTCCGGCACGACACCGACCGCGACCACGTCCTGACCGCCGACGGCGCGAAGGCGTACGGCCTGGTCGACCACGTCATCACGGAACGGGTGCCACTCCCGGCGCTCGCCTAGGTAACGGCTCCGAGGATCTGGTCCGCCACAGCTGCGTGGTGGGCCAGTTTCACGTCGGGGCGGCCGACCCGGTTCGTCAGGTACGCGTAGGCGATCTGCCGGTCCGGGTCGGCCCAGCCGATGCAGCAGTTGCTGCCGTTGTGGCCGAACGTCCGCGGGCTGCTGAGCGCACCGAGCGGCGTGTGCGCGCCTTCCAGCCAGCGCGGACCGCCGAGCTGGAAGCCCTGCGACCACCGGATCGGAGCCTTCGCGGTCCGGTCCAGCTCGCCTTCGCTGCTCGGCTCCACCGCGATCGCCAGCGTCTCCGGATCGAGCAACGCACCGACCAGCAGCCCTTGGTAGAAGGTGGCGAGATCCCGCGCCGTCGTCGAGATCCCAGCCGCCGGTACGACGGCCGCGCGCGTACTCCGCCGGTTCAGCACCGACTGCACAACGGGTCCGACCGCACCGGCGGCCTTGATCGGTACATGCCGGTTCCACTGTTCCGCGGGCAGTCCGAGGTAGGTGTCGTCGAGACCGAGCGGTTCGAGCACCCCACGCCGTACCAGCTCCTCGATCGGGTGACCGCTGCAGCGCCGCGCGACCTCGGCGAGGACGAACCCGAACGCCAGCGGGCTGTACGCGACGGTCTCGAGCGGCCAGCGTGGTTTGGCGTCCTCGATCCGGCGCAGCGCCCGCGCCCAGTCGGTCATCGCGCGGGCCTCGCCGATGAACGAGCCGGCGTTCGACAGCCCGGACCGGTGCCGCAACATGTGCCGGACGGTGATCTCCCGCTTGCCGTTCTGCCCGAACTCCGGCCAGTACGCGGCGACCGCGTCGTCCAGGTGCAGCCGCCCGGCCTCGACCAGCTGGTGGATCACGATCGCGACGAACGGTTTGCTCGCGGAGAAGAGCCAGAACAGCGCGCTCGGCTCACACCCGAAGGACAGGTCGACGACCACGCGCCCGTTCCGGACCACGCACAACTGCGCGACCGCGCCCCGCGCCCGCACCAGCTCGACCGCGGCGGCCAGCCCCGCCGGGTCGAACCCGGCCTCCCCCGGCTCGCACGTACCACCGAACTCCATGACCTCCACTGTGCCCTCCGCGGCAAACGGTTGGGGCGCGGGGCGAGGCGCTAGTGTCGAACAGTGAGTGTTCCTGAGGCCAGGCCGCGGCCTGACGACGAGGTCGAGCGGGTACTGGCGGTGGTCGCGCATCCGGACGACATCGACTTCGGCGGCGCCGGATCGATCGCATTGTGGACCAAGGCCGGAATCGAGGTGCACTACTGCATCGTCACGGACGGTCAAGCCGGCGGATTCGAACCGGATCGCGACCGGGCCGAGATCCCGGCCGTTCGGCGCGCCGAGCAGACCGCCGCGGCGCGCCACGTCGGCGTCCACGACCTGCACTTTCTCGGCTACCAGGACGGTGCGGTCGAGGCGACGCCACAGCTGGTCCGCGAGCTCAGCCGGCTGATCCGCAAGGTCCGCCCACAACGTCTGCTCAGCCAGTCGCCCGAGCGCTGGTGGTCACGGCTGCAGGTCTCCCACCCGGATCATCTGGCCGCTGCCGAGGCGACCGTGCGCGCGTTCTACCCGGCGGCCGGCAACCCGTACGCGTACCCGGATCTTGCCGAGGAAGCCTGGGATGTCGGCGAGCTGTGGATGATGGAGCACCCGGAGAGCAACCACTCCGTCGACATCACCGACACCTTCGACCAGAAGCTGGCCGCGCTCAGGTCGCACGCCAGCCAGCATCGCGATCCCGACGGACTCGCGGCCGGCATGCGTGCCTACTCCGCCGAGCTCGCTGCCGCGGCCGGCTTCCCGGCGAATCACTACGCCGAGTCGTTCACGGTGATCCGGCTCGGCTGACAATTGCTTTGCTTCGGTCGCCGGGAGCAGTCAGGGTGCGGGCATGACGATTTCTCATGCGGTGGTTGGGGACGGTCCGGACGTACTGCTGGTGCACGCCGGCGTGGCGGATGCGCGAATGTGGTCGCGCTTGGTGGATGAGCTCAAGGGCGGCCATCGGGTGATCACAGTGGATCTGCGCGGCTACGGAGAGACACCGCTGGAAGCTGGTGCGGACTATTCCGACGCTGGTGATTTGCTTGCCGTACTGGACGAGGTCGGTGCGTCCGCGGTCACCGCAGTGGGCGCCTCGTACGGCGGGTACGTGGTCCAGCAGGCGGCGAGCCGCGACCCGGAGCGATTCACCCGGTTGGTGCTGCTGTGCGCACCGACCGACAACGTGGAACCCGACGAGGACCTCCGTGCGTTGTGGGCCGAGGAGGAGCGGCTCATCGAGGCTGACGACATCGCCGGTGCGACGGAGCTGACCGTACGCAACTGGATCGGCCCCGAAGCCGACGACGACGCCCGTGAGCTCCTCCGGGCCATGCAGCAGCGCGCGTTCGACCTGCAGCTCGCGGCCGGTGAGGTGGACAACGAGGAGTACGCCGTCGAGCCGGAGAAGATCACCGCACCGGTCCGGTTGATCACCGGCGGCCACGACTACCGGTTCTTCGCCGACAGCGCCGACTACCTGGCCGAGCGGCTGCCGAACGCCGAGCGTGTCCAGCTCGACTGGGCCGGCCACCTGCCGACGCTCGAACGCCCTTCCGAAGCATTGAAACTTATTTCCTGAGTATTGCCTGAGCATTTGCCGAGCTGAGCGGACGCTGAGTTTCTGTTGACCAGCGGTCTTACAATTTTTCTATGCGCGAAACGGCCGCGATTGCTGTCGCCCGGGGCACCGCCACGCTCAGCCGCCGGCTCGGCCGCGGCGGCCAGGTGCTGCCCGGCGCGATCGTCGGCAAAATCGCGCCGGAATTACCCCGGAAATTAGCAGCCGAATTACCGCACGGCTGCATTCTGGTGACCGGCACGAATGGCAAGACGACGACCACGAAGCTGATCGTCGCGGCGCTCCGCCGCAGCGGCGAAACGGTCGTCACGAATGCCAGCGGTGCGAACCTGCCGGGCGGCGTCGTCTCTGCGCTGGTCTCGGCGGCCGATCTGCGTGGACGGACCGGCGCGACGATCGGCGTGTTCGAGGTCGACGAGGCAAGCTTGCGCATGGTCGGCGCGGTGTTGCAGCCAAGGCACATCGTGGTGCTGAACATTTTCCGCGATCAGCTCGATCGGTACGGCGAGGTGGACACGACCGCGAGGTTGCTGGCGGAAGGCATTGCGACGACGGACGCGCGGTTGTATCTGAACGCGGATGACGCGCGGGTCGCGAGTTTGGCCGGAGCGACGACTTCGGGGCAGGTCAGCTATTTCGGGATCGACCAGTTGCCGGCCGAACTGACCGCGGAGTGGACGGCGGCGGATTCCGATCGCTGCCCGAAGTGTGGCGAGCGCTTGCGGTTCGCCCGGGTCTTCTACAGCCATCTCGGTCATTACACCTGCCCGAACGGCGATTTCGCGCGGCCCGAGCCGGACGTTGCCGTCACCGGCGTTTCCCAGGCGGACCTGGACGGGACCGAGTTCAGCGTGACCGCGGGCGGTTCGGTGCGGCGGATGCGGTACGGGTTGTCGGGGACGTACAACCTCTACAACGCGCTCGCGGCCGTCGGGCTGGCGACCGGGCTCGGGCTCGATCCCGCGGTGACGGCGGAGGCGGTGCGGACGACCGAGGCCGCGTTCGGGCGGGTGGAGAAGACCGAGCTGCAGGGCCGGACGCTGTGGTTGCTGCTGATCAAGAACCCGGCCGGGTTCGCGCAGGTGCTGGACACCTTTCTCGTCGGGCGGTCGCATCCGCGGGTGCTGATCGCGGTCAACGATCTGCCGGCCGACGGGCGGGACGTTTCATGGCTGTGGGACGTACCGCTGGACGGGTTGACGCGCGGCGGGCCGGAGGTGGTCACGGCCGGGACGCGGGCGGCGGAGATGGCGCTGCGGCTGCACTACGCCGGGACGGAAGCAGCGGTGGCGTCGAGCGTCGACGACGGGATCACCCGATTGCTGGCCGGCGTACCGCGGGGCGGCGACGCGTACATCCTGCCGACGTACACGGCAATGCTGCAGATCCGGAAAGCGCTCCGGCGACGGGTGGACCGATGAGAACGGTACGGGTGGCGCACCTTTATCCGCGGGACCTGAATGTGTACGGGGACCTGGGGAATGTGATCACGCTGGTGAAAAGACTGGAATGGCGTGGATACCGGGCCGAAGTGTTACCGGTCGAACCGGGCCGGGCTTTCGATTTCTCCGGCATTGATCTGGTCTTCGGTGGCGGTGGGCAGAATTCCGGGCAACTGGCCTGTGCCGAAGATTTGTTGCGGTACCGGGATGAATTGTGCAAGATGTCCGCCGCCGGGGTGCCGATGTTGCTGATTTGTGGGAGTTATCAGCTGTTCGGGCGGGAATTTGTCGATCCGGCCGGGCGGCGGCTGCCGGGGCTGGGGATTTTCCGGGCCGGTACCACCGCGAGCCGGGAGCGGATGATCGGGAACATCGTGATCGACAGTCCGTTCGGGCAGCTGGTGGGGTTCGAGAATCACTCCGGCCGGACGGTGCTGGAGGCCGGGCAGGATGCGCTGGGGACGGTCCGGCAGGGTTTCGGGAACAACGGCGGGACCGGGGATGAGGGGGCGGTGGCCGGGAACACGGTCGGTACGTACCTGCATGGGCCGGTGTTGCCGAAGAATCCGGTGCTTGCGGATCATCTGCTGCGGTGTGCGTTGCGGCGGCGGTACGGGGTGGAGGAGCTGGAGCCGCTGGATGACGAGCTCGCTGTGCGCGCGGCCCAGGTCGCGGCGGATCGTCCGCAGGGCCGGAAGATCGTCCTCCGGCCCCGGCGCCGCCGTTTCCACCGCGTCGCCGCCGCTATCCGCAGCCTCTGAGCACGGCATCGCCGGGGTGCGGCCGGGGCGGGTGCGCGGTCCCGTGACATGACACGTCCCGGGAGCCGGCTTCGGTTCCCGGGACGTGGCGGGTGGATCAGTGCGCGAGGGCGCCCATCGGGTCCCAGGCGGGCAGGACGATCGGCTCGTCGTTCAGCCGGGCCTGCAGCTCGGCCGGCAGCGCCGAGCGGCGGACGGCGATCTCGAAGACGTGCTCGCCGTACCAGGAGTCGTTCATGGTCCAGAAACCGCTGTCGGCCTTCTCGTCGCCCCAGCTGTTCTCGACCCGCCAGCGGCGCGGCTTGCCGTCGACCACGTCGACGCCGGTGAACAGCATCGCGTGCGTCATCAGGGTCTCGTGGTGGATCAGCCGCTCGGCCTTGTCGAGAGTGAACTCGGTGTCGTACACAGCCTCGTAGTCGTACAGCTTGGCGTCCCAGAAGCCGAGCTCGAGGTTCATCTGCTTGCCGACGTCGCACCCGAACCAGACCGGCTCGCCGCCGACGATCGCGTCCTGGGTGAGCTGCTTCATCAGGTCGATCTCGACGTTCAGGTACACCACCGGCGGCGCGTCGATGACGTTGCCGAGGAAGTCGACGGTGAACGTCTTGCCGACCGGGCTGGTCGGCCGCGGGTCGTGCACCACGCACACGTACTCGTCCACCGGCAGCTGCACGTACTCCGCGGCGAACTCGGTCGGCGTGGTCCAGCCGTCGCGGTGGAAGCCCTTGTCGGTGTCCTTCCACTGCCAGAGGAACTTCTGCGGCGGCGTCCCGAGGTGAATGCTCAGTGCCCGGTGCACGCCGACCAGGATCTCCCGCTTGCGCTCGCGGCGCGCCTCGGCGCCGTCCAGCGCGCGCAGGTCCCGAGCGCCCTGCCGGAGCAGCTTGCGCAGCACGTCGTTCAGCTGGCCGGTCGACGACGAGCTCTCCGTCTCCGGCATCGCCGACTTCGGCACCAGACCGTGCTTCCGGACCAGCGCGACGAACATGTTCCACTGCCCGCCGTCACCGATCGGGTCGGACAGCAGATGCGCGACCGTCCGGTCGTCGGCGTCCCGGTCCGCGGTCTCGATGATCGCCTCGAGGAAGAAGTTCGACCGCTCGAACTTGTCCCAGAACAGCAGGTAGTTCTGCGAGAACTCGAAGTCCTTGACCCCGAGCTTCTCCGCGGCACCGGCCCGGAGCAGGTTCAGCCCGGCGAACAGCCAGCACCGGCCGCTCTTCTTCTGATTGGTGACCTTCCAGTCGTCGAGCAGGTTCGAGACCGAATGATCCATCGACGTGACCACCTGGCGGTCCAGCGCGATGCTGTTCACCGGGGTCTGCGTGACGGCGTTCTGCATCACCCGGTACTGCGGGTTCGACGCGAACTCCTTCTCGAACAGGGCAAGCTGGTCGGCAGTAAGATTCCGCTCCATAAGAGTCGACGGTATAACAGCCACCAAGCCTGGACCGCCGTCACGGGGTGGCGAATCCATGCCCTGGCCGAAACGCGCCACAGTCGAACGCTTGCACCACCGGCCGGCCGGCTCGACCAGTGGCTAGACCAGTCGGCGGTCGGTCGCCCAGCGGGTCAGTTCGTGCCGGTTGGACAGCTGCAGTTTGCGCAGTACCGAAGAGACGTGCGTCTCAACGGTCTTCACCGAGATGAACAGCTCGCGGGCCACTTCCTTGTACGCGTAACCGCGGGCGATCAGCCGGAGCACCTCGCGCTCCCGCTGGGACAACCGGTCCAGGTCCTCGTCCACCGACGCGATGTCGATCGCGCCGGAGAACGCGTCCAGCACGAAACCGGCCAGCCGCGGCGAGAACACCGCGTCGCCGTCGGCCACCCGGTTGATCGCGTCGACCAGTTCCGTACCGGAGATGTTCTTGGTCACATAGCCCCGGGCGCCGGCCCGGATCACGCCGATCACGTCCTCGGCCGCGTCCGACACCGACAGCGCCAGGAACTTGATGTCCGGGTGCCGCTGGTGCACCTGCTTCATCACCTCGGTGCCGCCACCGCCGGGCAGATGGACATCCAGCAGCACGACGTCCGGTTCGCTCGCGACGATCGCCTTCACCGCGGTGTCGACGTCCGAGCCCTCCCCGACGATGTCGACCGCGGTGCCGATCTCGCTGCGTACCCCGGCCCGGAACATGTCGTGATCGTCGATGACGACAACGCGCCTGCTGCTCATCTGTCCATCTCCAGTCGCACTTCGGTCCCTGTTTCCGGATCGGACCGCACCGTCGCGCGGCCGCCGTGCCGTTCCATTCTGCCCATCACACTGTGCCGCAGGCCGAGCCGGTCGTCCGGGACGTCGTCCACCACGAAGCCCTTGCCCCGGTCCCGGACGAACATCTCCACCCGGTCGCCGTCCACCTCGACGAACACGTCGATCTTCGCAGCTCCGGAGTGTTTCGCCGCATTCACCATCGACTCCCGCGCGGCCCGGACCATCGACGCCAGCTGTTCGGTGAGGTCGCAGTCGCCGACCGTGACCACCTCGATCGGTACGCCGTGCGAGTCCTCGACCTCGGCGGCGGCCTGCTTCGCGGCGCCGGCGATGGTCTGGTCCGCGTCGTGCTCCTCGTCGTACAGCCAGGACCGCAGCTCGCGTTCCTGCGAGCGGGCCAGCCGGGCGACCGCCTTCGGGTCGTCGGCCTGCTTCTGGATCAGCGCCAGCGTCTGCAGCACCGAGTCGTGCAGGTGCGCGGCCATGTCGGCGCGCTCCTGGGAGCGGACCCGCTCGGCCCGCTCGGAGTTCAGGTCACGGGTCAGCCGGTGCACCCACGGGCCGGCGATCACGCCGATCCCGACCACGGCGAGCAGCAGCGCGATCAGTACGTCGCCGACCATCGAGAGCCGGCCGTTCTGGACCAGGAACAAGGTCACCGCGGTACCGATCAGGACCAGCCCGACGGCGATCCGGACCAGCGACTTCCAGCCGCCCTTGCCGAGCACCAGGCCGAGGATCGGTACCCGGATGTCCTGCGCCCACTTGTCCTTCTGGTTCTCGTCCGCCTGCCGCCAGATCAGCGCCAGACCGGCCGCGGCGAACACCAGCGGCCAGAACAGCTTGCCGGCGATGCCGAACCCGGCGACCTGGAGCAGCAACAGCACACCGATACCGATGGCCACCAGCGCGGGCAGCTGGCCGCGGCTCTTCTCCCGCTTCCGCTGCTTCGCCTCGGCCACCGGTGGCGGCGGCTCATCGGAGCGCAGTCCGCTGCGGGTGTGCGCGGCCAGGCCGGGCGCGCTCGGCAGGGTCTCCGGCGCGAGCGGCATCAGGAACCAGAGCGCGGCATAGATCAGGACGCCGAACCCGCCGAAGACGGTGGTGGCGATCAGTACCAGCCGGACGATCGTGTCCGAGACGCCGAGGTGATCCGCGATGCCACCGGCGACACCGGCGACGACGCGGCCTTCAGTACGCCGGTAGGCCCGGCGCGGACCGTCGGTGTGCGGGCGCGGCGGTAGCGCGGACTGCCCCACGCCCAGGAACGGCTGGCCGTAGATGGGTCCGCCGGGGCCACCGGGCGCACCTGGTGGCGTACCTGGCTGAGCGCCCTTTTGGCCGGCCATCCGCGCGGCATAGGCGGCGTACGGGCCTTGGTACTGCCTCGGGCCTTGTGGTCCCCAGCCCTTGAACCGCCATTGGTCCTGGCTCTGGTCCTGCTGCTGGTTCTGGTCCTGGTGCTGGCCGGCGTTTTGCGCGGCGCTCTGGCCGGGCGCCTGGTTCTGGGCAGGCGTCGGCTCGGGGCGGCCTCCGCTCGTGGCGGGGCCGCCCGGCGGCGCTGCTGCTGGCTGGCTCATCACCACGATCGTCACATGTGGACCGGCCGGACACCAGCAGGCTTGTCCCCGGCCGCCTCCTCAGCACCGGCGCGGCCCGCTCAGGGTCCGCTCGGGGAGAACCCCGAACCCCAGCTCGACGACCCGGCCGCTGGCCCGGTCAGGTGACCGGACTCCGGGGCGCCTCAGGGGGTATCCCCGATGTGATCAGGGCCGGTACCGAGCGACCATCGGTGACATGGACCAGAACCAGAGTGGACCCACGGGGTTCGACCGCAACGGTCTGCAGAACCCGCAGAGCTGGCGGCGCAGCCGTTCGGACCGGTGGCTCGCCGGCGTATGCGGCGGTATCGGCCGCGCGCTGAACATCGACCCGGTCCTGGTCCGCGTCGTGATGGCCGTGCTGATCATCAGCGGGCCCGGTGTCATCTTCTACCTGGCCGCCTGGGTCCTGATGCCGGACGAGGGCAGCGACCGGTCCGCCGCGCAGGGCCTGCTGGGTGACCGGGTCCGCCCGGACCATCCGTGGCTGTGGCCGGTGGTGGTCGCCGTGTGCGTGTTCGCCGGGATCGCGATGATGTCCTCGTTCGACTCCGGCCGGCTGGTCCCGGGGCCGCTGATCGTGGTGGCGATCATCTGGCTGGTCGCCAAGCACCGCAAGGGCAACGGCAGCCGCTCGCAAGGCCAGAACTGGACCAACCAACCGGGCCAGCCCAACCAGCCCGGTCAGCCTGGTCAACCGGGTCAGTTCGGTCAGCCTGGTCAGTTCGGTCACCCCGGTCAGCCTGGTTCGCCCGGTCAGCCCGGCTTCCCCGGTCAGGCAGGTCAGGCCGGTTACCCCAGCCAGCCCGGGTACCCCAGTCAGTCCGGTTACGCCGGTCAGCCTGGGTACGGCGGGCAGCACGGCGCGGCGTACGCGTCGTCCCAGAACGGCCCGGCCGGTTCGCCGGCGGGCCCGTCGTCCTCGGCCACACAGCGACCCCAGGACCGCACCGTCGAACCGGTCCAGCCTGTCTGGACCGAGGACGACCCCCTCGGCCTGTACGTCGACGAGCCCCGCACCGCGCAGTCCGCGGCCGACCCGGTCGCCGCGCAGCCGGCCCAACCGCCGGCGAAGGGCGTTCGCGGCATCAAGTCGATCGTCGTCGTACTGACCGGCCTGGCCATCGGCATCGCCGCGCTCGCCGGTGCGCCGACCGCGACGATGCTGATCATCGGCCTGGCCACGCTGGGCGCCGGCATGCTGCTCGGTGGATTCGTCGGCCGCACGCTGGCCCTGCTCCCGCTGGGCATCCTGCTCGCGGTGGGCGCGGTCGCCAGCTCGGTGTTCCCCGGCGTACCCCGCAACTTCGCCGACACGAACTACGTGGCGCCGCTCGGGCAGACCATCACCGCGACCGGGACGAGCTACCAGTTCGACGCCGGTTCGGTGAAGCTCGACCTGACCAAGGCCACCTTCGCGCCCGGCGCCAAGGTCGAGGTGCACGGCGGGGTCGGCGAGGTCGTCGTCACGCTGCCGCCGAACGTCGACGTGAAGGGCGACCTGTCCGCCGAAATGGGCGACGTGGCCTTCCTGAACGAGAACCACAGCGGCCATAATGCCCAGCTGAAGCTCGACGACCTCGGCGCGGACGGCAAGCCCGGCCCGCAGCAGGTCACCCTCGATCTGAACCTCAGGGTGGGCGGTATCAAGGTGGTGCGCGGATGAGCCAGAACCAGAAGCAGAAGGCGCGGCCGGACGTGCCCGGTGTGGTTGCGGGGACGGTGCTGGCCGGAGGTGCCTCGATCTGGATGCTGACCGAGAACGGTGTCCTGCAGCCTGATGATCTGGGTGTGACCAGTGCGTTGCTGCTGGTCACGGCCGGTTTGCTGGGGCTGGCCGCGTCGCGGCGCGGGTAACTGAGTGGACCATCGCGGACAGCGCTCTCTAAGCTGAGCGCCATGTCCAGCCCGGAGGCGAACAGACCGTAACCACCGGTTGTTCCAGGTAACTACCCGGAACCGCCGGAGATGACTCACGGCAGGCGATCCGTCCTGCCGCCGTCTTCCTTTGGTTGCGGAGCTTCCTGATGCCATTCGTGCTGTATCTGCTTGGCCTGGCCGTGTTCGCCCAGGCAACGTCCGAGTTCATGCTGTCCGGGCTCGGCCCCGAAATCGCCCAGGACCTGGGCGTCTCGATCCCCACCACCGGCTGGCTGACGTCGGCCTTCGCGCTCGGCATGGTCGCCGGCGCCCCGGCCGTCGCCGTCCTCGGCGCCCGCTGGCCGCGGCGCCGGACCTTGCTGCTGACACTGACCGGTTTCCTCGCTGTTCACGTGGTCGGCGCGCTGACCACGAGTTTCACCGTGCTGCTGATCACGCGGGTCCTCGCCGCGCTCGCGAACGCGGGCTTCTTGGCGATCGCGCTCGCCACCGCCACCAGCCTGGTCCGCCCGGATGCCAAGGGTCGCGCGACGGCGGTCCTGCTGGGCGGTACGACCCTCGCCTGCATCGTCGGCGTACCGGTGGGTGCCCTGCTGGGCGGCACATTCGGCTGGCGGTCGGCGTTCTGGGCGGTCGCGATCATCTCGTTCCCGGCGCTGCTGGGCATTCTCCGCTCGGTGCCCGCCCGCAGTACGGGATCGGCCGCGGTGAACCATTTCCGCGTACGCCCGCGGCTGGCCGTACTTCTCCTGCTCGGTGCCCTCGTCAACGGCGCCACGTTCTGTTCGTTCACGTACCTCTCGCCGGTCGTCACCGAGGTGACTGGGCTGGGGTCCGGGTGGGTACCGGTGATGCTGGCGCTCTTCGGGATCGGATCGTTCATCGGCGTGACGGTGGCCGGGCGGTACGCGGACCGGCGTGATCACCGGCTGACGTTGGTTGCCGGAGGCATCTTGTTGCTCGGCTGGTGCGGCTTCGGCCTCGCCGCGCAGCAGGTCGTACCGACGGTGCTGTTCGTCCTTGTCCAGGGCCTGTTTTCGTTCGCGGTCGGGTCGACGTTGATCGCGTACGCGCTCTATGCCGGCGCCGCCGCACCGGTGCTGACCGGCGGTCTCGCCACCGCCGCACTGAACGTCGGCGCAGCGGCCGGACCACTGCTCGGCGGCCTCGCGATCGGCCTGTCCGGCTTCCGCGGACCACTGTGGGTCAGCGCCGCCCTGACCGGCACGGCGCTCTGCGTGGGAACCGTTTCGGTTAAACTTGTCGATCGCGAGGGGCCTGGGTGAAGCGGGTCCCGTGGTCTAGGAGTCTCGATGGTGCGCGGCACCGTGAAGTGGTTCAACGCCGACAAGGGGTACGGCTTCCTGGCTGTCGAGGGCGGCGCTGAGGTGGACGACGTGTTCGTGCACTGGAGCAAGATCGTCTCCGACGGGTACAAGACCCTCGAGGACGGCCAGCCGGTCGAGTTCCAGATCATCGACGGCCCCAAGGGCCGCGAGGCGGACGCGGTGACCCCGATCTGACGCAGCGGAGTAGGCCGGTTACCGGTAATCTGACGGCTCATCTGCGTGAGGGGTTGAGCCGTGACAGAGCCGGTACCGGTGATCCGTAAGCTCGAGCATGCGCTGGCCGACGACGACTTCGCCTGGTCGCTGCTGCTGGTCGGCGAGGATCAGACCGACAAGCTCGTCACCCTGACCAGCGATCTGCGCGGGCCGTTCTCGACGTCCGGCGACGGCAAGCAGATCACCTCCGGTTTCTCGTACTGGGGGATCGGCCCGACGATCGCCTGGGCGAACGCGACGAACGACCCGTTCTACCTGGTGATGAAGGCCGGCGCCGAGTCGTTCGTCCGGCACTGGCGGAAGATCCGCCCGCACGTCGAGAAGCGCGGCTTCCACCTGGTCAGCCTCGGCGTCGGGACCGGCGTCAAGGACCGGACCCTGCTCTCCGACCTGCGCCGGCACAACCCGGACCTCTACTACCTCCCGGTCGACATGAGCTCCGAGATGCTCCGGATCGGCATCATGGAGCCGATCCGGGCCGGCTTCCCGCGCTCCCAGGTGCTGCCGGTCCAGCTGGACTTCTCGATCGCCGACAACATGGACGAGCTGGGCGAGATGCTGGCCCGGCTGGTCGGCGACGAGCCGTTGCTGTACACGCTGACCGGCAACACGCTCGCCAACTTCGACAACGACGAGGAACTGCTCGGCACGTTGACGCGCGTCCTGCGCCCGCAGGACCGGTTGCTGCTGGAGGTCGCCAGTACGACCCGGCTCGACCAGGAGGCCGCCGACGCGGCCGCCGACGAGTACCACCAGACCAGGGCGTTCGCGGAGTTCGTCACCAGCACGCTGCGGTACAACACGGATCTGAAGATCAGCAACGACCTGGTCAAGTTCGTCGGCGAGGTCGAGGACGACGACGCGCTGCTGGTGAAGATCCTCTGGCAGAACGACACCGGCGAAGAGGTCCGGATGGAGCTGCCGGACCACACCGAGGTGGTGCTCCCGGTCGGCGACACGATCCGGCTGTACACGACGCGCAAGTACTCGGCCGATCGGCTGAAGCGGCTCACCGAGGCGTGCAAGCTGACGCCGGTCGAGGCGATCCAGTCCCAGTTCCGCTACACCCGCCGCCCGAACCCGTTCGGTCTGGAGCTGCTGCTGCTCGCACCGGAGGCGTCCGGCGAGGAGGCGCACACCCTCGCCGACGACATCTGGTCGACGTGACCCGGCGGACGATCTCGACCTGGGTCGCGTACCGGCGGACCGTGGTCAGCGTGGTCACGTACGGCCTGCTCGGGCTGGCCTTCGTGCTCGGCGTGATCTGGTTCCTGTTCCCGGGCAACTCCCGCTGGGAGCCCGCGGTCAACTCCCTCACCCTGGTCGCCGGCCTGACCGGCATCTTCGTCGAACGGCTGACCACCGAAGCAGAGCGGCGTACGGAGGTACTGCGCGCTGTCGCCGACGAACTGCACGAGAACACCCGCCTGATCAGCGACCCGCGGTTCTCGCCGGAAGCACCGGGCACCCGTCAGGTGTACCCGCGGCTGGTGGTTTCGGCGGTCGACCTGGCGCTGGTGTCCGGCGCGCTCGGGCTGCACCGCGACGCCGAGCTGGTCGGGATGCTGCACCGCTGGCGGGACACCGTGCACCTGTTCAACCGGCGGCTCGACCTGACCGAGATCAGCACCTTCTCGAACACCATCACCGCGGCCGAACTGGCGGCCTTCCACCGGGCCCTGCACCGCGAGGACAGCTACTTCGCCGAGACCCGGAAGATGCTGAAGAACCTGCTGGCCAAGCTGCCCGCGGCTTAACGGCCGAGGCCGAAACCAGGGCTTCCGCTGCCAGTAGTGGCAAATTCCGCCGAGCCGTTGACTTGGCCTCGCCGCGAGCGTTTCACTTTCGGACAGGACCGTAAATACGGCACCCCGGAGGCATCGCATGCGATCAGTCCGCTCGCTCATCGCGGTGGCACTCGCCGCCGTTCTCGTCAGCACCCTGGCCACTCCGGCCGGCGCGACCGCCCAACCATCGACCGCCAAACCCCCGACCGCCAGCGTCGTCTCGCTCGGCGTACCGCTCTCCGACGTGCTCCTGATCGGCGGCACGGTCGCACCCGGACCGAACGGCAAGACCGCGATCTGGAACGTGTCCACCGGCAGCCCGGCGTACCTGAACGCCATCGACCCGGCCACCGGCGACAGCCTGCTGTCGGCGGCGCTGCCCGGCGCGGACGGCAGCTATGCGGTCGCGGCCGCACCGGACGGCACGATCTACGCCGGCACCTACAACAACGGCCACCTGTACCGGCTCCGCCCCGGCGCGACCACCGCGGAAGACCTGGGCCGGCCGCTGCCGACCGAGACATTCATCCTGCGGATCACCGTCGACGAACAGGGCAACGTGTACGGCGGCACGTACCCGCACGGCAAGGTGTTCCGGTACGACCATCAGACCGGCGCGATCCGCGACTACGGCACGATCAAAGCCGGTCAGGGCTACGTGAAGAGCATCGACTACGCGGACGGCAAGCTGTACGCGGGGTCTCAGCCCGACGCGTACATCTCCGAGGTCGACGTGAACACCGGCGCGGTCACCCAGCTGCCGCCACCACCCGGGCTCGGCGACCCGAAGGACCAGGTCGTGTACGACCTGAACGCCCGCGGCGGCCGCGTGTACGTCCGGGTCAGCACCGCCTTCCCCGGCCCGTTGTACGTGTGGGACATCGCGTCCCGGACCTGGGTGGACGAGATCCCGAACGCGCACGGCCTGGACATCTCGCCGATCGGCGCGGACGGTTCGCTGTATCTGATCCAGAGCAGTGAGCTGAAGAAGTACGACCCGGCGACCAAGACCCTGACCGGTACCGGACTGACGTTCACCGGCCGGATCCAGAACGCCCGCTCGATCGGGTACGCCGACCTGAACTTGCCCGACTACCCCGGCACCAGCGTGGTCGGCACGCTCTGGCGCGGCGAGGAGTTCCGCTACAACCCGCAGACCGGCAAGTCCGAGATCTTCCAGACGAAGGTCCGGCGGGAGCCGATCGAGATCCTGTCGGTGGCCGGCGGCAAGAACAACATCTACGCCGGCGGTTTCCTGAACGGCGGCATCTCGGTGGTCAACCCGGTCACCGGTGCGGCCACTTTCAACCGGTTCTCGCAGGTCGAGGCGCTGCTGGAGGGCTCGGCCGGCAACGTCTGGGTCGGCGCGTACCCGGAGGCGCGGCTCTATTCGTACGACCCGTCCCAGCCGTGGAGCAGTCCGGAGTACTCACCCGGCCCGCCGGGCACCCCGGACAACCCCACCAAACTGCTGAATCTCAAGCCGGACCTGTACCAGACCCGCGCCCGCGCCCTGGTCGAGGTGAACGGCAAGATCGCCGTCGGCACCATCCCGGACGGCGATCGGCTGGGCGGCGCACTGGTCATCTACGACCCGAAGACCGGCAGCACCGAGAAGTACCGGAACGTGGTCCAGGACGAGTCCGTGTACGGCCTGACCGCCCGCTGCGGCATCGTGTACGGCGGAACGTCGATCGCCGGTGGCCTGACCACCACCCCACCGACCCGGGAGGCGGGCACAGTGTTCGCGTGGGACGTGACCGGGAAGAAGAAGCTGTGGGAGACCGTGCCGGTACCAGGCGCGGCTACCGTCTCGTCGGTGACGATCGGGCCGGACGGGCTGCTCTGGGGTGTGGCCGGCAAGACCGTGTTCGCGCTCGCGCCGGACTCCGGCAAGCTGAAGAAGTCCTTCACGCTCGGCACCACCACCTCCAGCGGCGACATCGTCGCGACCTCGGAAGCGGTGTACGTGAGCATCGACCTGAACAAGATCTACCGGATCGCGCCGGGAAAGAAGGCGGTTCCCACCGTGTTCGTCGCGCATCCGCACCGGCGGCTCGGCGTCCGGGGCGACCACCAGCTGCTGATGACCAGCGGTTCCGAGCTGTTCCGAGTTGATATCAGCCGTTGACAGCCGAAATTCACCCCGGCTACTTTCGGTCCTGACCGTTATTAGGTCGACAACCTTCCGGCCCTGCTTCCGGACCCACCCTGGGGGTGCGATGAAATCCACCGTCCGCCGCATCGCGGCACCACTCACGGCGCTCGTTCTCGCCGCCGCGCTCAGTTCCTGCGGCGGTGGCGACTCCGGCTCGTCGAGCGCGAAGAAGAGCGTCACGCTCTGGATGTACCCGGTGATCGCCGACCAGGCGACCAGCGACACGTACTGGAAGAAGGTCGAGACCGACTTCGAGGCGGCCAACTCCGGGATCGACCTGAAGATCGAGATGCAGCCGTGGGCGAACCGCGAGGAGAAGCTCGCCGCCGCCTTCTCGGGCAAGAAGGGCCCGGACGTGCTGCTGATGATCCCGGACCAGATCCCGCAGTACGTGAAGAGCGGCTCGCTGGCGCCGGTCGACGACGTGGTCGAGCCGGAGAAGGACAAGTTCCTGCCGGCCGCGGTCCCCGGCCTGACCGTCGACGGCAAGATCTACGGCGCACCGATCTACCACACGGTCACCACGACCATGTACAACAAGACGATCCTGACCAAGGCCGGGATCAGCAAGCCGCCGGAGACCTGGGACGAGATCAAGGCGGCCGCGCCGAAGGTCAAGGCCGCCGGGTTCTCCATGCTGGACTACGCGGCCTCACCGGAGGCCACGCTGAACCTGAGCTTCTACCCGCTGCTCTGGCAGGCCGGCGGCAAGGTGTTCGCCGACGACGGCAAGAGCGTCACCTTCAACCAGGCGCCCGGCCTGGAGGCGCTGACCTTCCTGAAGGGCCTGTGGGACGAGGGCGCGATCTCCAAGACCGCGCTCGGCAGCGTGAACACGGTCGCCGACTCGGCCCTCGGCAAGGGGCAGGTCGCGATGGCGTACACCAGCGTGCCGTCCGACGCCGCCACGGTCGCGAAGACCTGGGGCGCCGGCAACGTCGAGATCGGGGCACCACTGACCGGCAAAAAGCAGGTCGGGTACGGCATCCCGGGCGGCCTGGTCATGAACGCCGCAAGCAGTAACACCGATGCGGCGAAGAAGTTCCTGACGTTCATGATCCAGCCGGCCCAGCTGGACGCGCTGAGCAAGGCCTCCGGGTACTACTCGCCGCGGAAGGACGCCACGTACGCGTCGACCGACCCGAACGCGGCGAAGTTCAAGGACGCGCTGCAGTACGCCGTACCGGGTGAGGCGAACCCGTCCGCCCGGCAGATCATGTCCTTCCTGAGCACGGAGATCCAGGCGGTGCTGACCGGTAAGAAGCAGCCGCAGCAGGGCCTGGACGACGCCGCCAAGCAGGCCAACGACCTCCTGTCGAGACAACGTTGACCTCCGTCCTCTCGCGGGCGAGCCGGCGTGGACCGCGCCGGCGGCCTTGGGTCGGCCTGCTGTTCGTCGCCCCGATGCTGGTGCTGTTCCTGTTGTTCCGGTTCCTGCCGGCCATCGGCGCGCTGCTGCTGTCGCTGACCGACTACCGGATCAGCGGCACCTGGGATTTCATTGCCTTTGACAACTACACGCGGTTGTTGTCGGACGGTGTGTTCCACGAGGCGTTGCTGGTCACGGTCACATACACGGTGATGTTCGTACCGCTGACGGTGCTGCTGTCCCTCGGTACGGCGGTGCTGCTGCATCAGGTGGTGTGGAAGCGCGGGTTCTTCCGGGGCGTGTTCTTCCTGCCGTACGTGACCAGCATCGTGCTCGCCGCGGTGATCTGGAAGTGGATCTACGACGCGCAGGACGGCTTGCTGAACACGCTGATCGGGCTCGTGCACCTCGGGCCGGTCGACTTCCTGAACCAGTCGAACACGGTGCTTCCGTCGATCGCGGTGACGTCGGCGTGGAAGGGCTTCGGGTACTCGATGCTGATCCTGCTGGCCGGACTCCAGGCGGTACCGAAGTCGTACCTGGAAGCCGCGATGATCGACGGCGCGGGGACGTGGCAGCGGTTCAGGTACGTGACGCTGCCGCAGCTCCGGCCGGTGCTGTTCTTCGTGCTGGTGATCGAGACGATCGGTGCGTTCCAGGTGTTCGACGCGATGTACGTGATGACCGGTGGCGGACCGGTGCGATCGAGCTACTCGCTCGTGTACTTCCTGTACGACAGCGGGTTCAAGTACTTCGACTTCGGTTATGCCAGTGCGATCGGCTTGGTGCTGTTCCTGATCGTGCTGATCGTCTCGCTCGTACAGCGCCGGCTCGTCGGGAGGGACGACTGATGGTGAACGTACTCGAACGCCCTCCGGTGCGCGAAGTGTCCGAATCGCGTGCGGCCGGGAAGCGTGGGCCGGCGCGGTTGACGATGCCGACCCTGCTGATCCTGACCGCGATCGTCACCGTCGTACCGTTCGCGGCGATGGTGCTGGTCGCCTTTGCGCCGCCGAGCGGGAAGACCTTTCCCGGGGCGCTGAACCCGGCGAACTTCACCATGGAGAACTTCCGGAACGTGCTCTCCAGCTCGGACATCCCGCGCTGGACGGTGAACTCGCTGCTGTACTCGCTGGTGTCCGTGGTGTGCGTGCTGCTGTTCGCGTCGATGGCCGGGTACGCGTTCGCGAAGAAGCGCTTCCCGGGGCGGGAAATCATGTTCTGGGCGTTTCTGGCGACTTTGATGGTGCCGTTCCAGGCGACGCTGATCCCGTCGTACATCCTGGTCTCGAAGCTGGACTGGGTGGACAGCTACTGGGGACTGATCGTGCCTACGCTGGCCAACTCGCAGGCCGTGTTCTTGATGCGGCAGTTCATCTTGCAGCTGCCGGACGAGTTGTTCGAGGCCGCGGAGATCGACGGGGCTTCCGAGTGGCGGATCTTCACGACGATCGTGGTGCCGTTGATCCGGCCGGTGCTGGCCACGCTCGGGATCTTCGTGTTCCTTTGGCACTGGAACGATTTCCTGTGGCCGTTGGTGATTGGGCAGTCCGGCGAGATGCAGACGCTGACCGTCGGGCTGGCCACGCTGCAGACTCAGTCCGTGCCGATCAATCAGGTGATGGCTGGGGCGACCATTACCGTCGTCCCCAGCCTGCTGGTGTTCGGGTTGCTGCAGCGTTACCTGACGGACTCGATCGCGATGTCCGGTCTCAAGGCTTGAGGAGTTCTCCGTAGGCCTCGATCGACTTCAGCGCTTCTGCCTGCGGCATGCCCGGCGGCTGGATGCGGAGGATGATGCCGTCTGCGCCCATTTCCTCGTAATGGGCCAGGCGGTCCGCACATTCGGCGCTGGAGCCGATCACGCTGCGGTTGACGATGTCGTCCCAGCCTTGGGTGTAGCGGGCGGCGTCGGTGGACGTACGCTTCCAGCCGGTGTACGCGTCGTACAGGTCGCGGAGCGGTTCTTCCAGGGCTTGGCGGGCTGCCTGAGACGTGTCGGCGCAGTAGCCTTCGCGGCAGAGGATGACCTCCTGGCCGAGCGATTCGGCGCCTTGCGGGTACGACAGGTACTCGGCGATCTTGTCCGGCAGATCCGCGTCCAGTTCGTTGAAAGATGTGGTCCAGCCGTCGCACATCCTGGCCGTACGCTCCAGCACGGCTGACACCCGGCCGCCGTTCCAGAGGCGCGGGCGTGGGGACTGGACGGGGCGCGGCGACAGGTACGCGTCCTTGATGCTGGTGAACTTTCCGTCGTACGTGACCTCGTCGGACGTCCACAGCCGGGTCAGGATCTCCAGGCCCTCCTCGAAGCGCGCGACCCGCTCGGACTGCGTCACGCCGTACAGGGCGAACTCCTCCGGGCGGTACCCGAGGACGAACCCGGCGGTCAGCCGGCCGCCGGACAGTACGTCGATGTGCGCCAGCGTCTCCGCGAGCACGACCGGGTCGTACAGCGGTGTGACGATGCCCGCGGTGGCGATGCCGATCCGGGACGTGTGCGCCGCCAGCCAGGTCATCGAGGTGAGGATCTCGTGGTAGCCGGGGCGGTGCAGGTGCCGTTCGCCGAGGACCACCCACTCGAAACCGGCCTGCTCGGCCAGCCGCGCCTGCTCGACCGCGTCCGCGAGTTGCGGGCGCTCGCCGGGGGTGCCGTAGAGGTTCAGATAGAGACCCAGCCGCATCGGGGTGCCACCTTCCGTTGACAGAGAGCGCTCAGGGTATTTACGGTCTTGACCGTAAATGCTTTGCGCCCAGATTGCGACCCTAGGAGCCGGAATGAGTCTTGCAGCAGAACCGGCGGGGTTGCCGGCCGGGGGAACTCTCGCTTCGGGGGTGGCGCCGATCAGTGCGGTGCGGACGCGGGTGGTGAGCGCGCGGTACCGGCGGCCGTTCCGGATCAGCAGCGGGGTCAGTACCGAGCTGATCAGCCTGGTGGTCGAGGTGCACACCGCGGACGGCGTGGTCGGAATCGGCGAGACGTCACCGATGACCGCGTACACGGGCGAGACGCTGTCCGGGGTCACGGCCGCGATCGAGGAGCACCTCGCGCCGGCGCTGATCGGCCGCGATCCGCTCGACCGGGCGGGTGCGCACCAGGTCATGGACGCCGTACTGCGCGGTCAGCAGGTGGCCAAATCCGGACTCGACATCGCGCTGTACGACCTCGCCGGGCGGCTGAGCGGCTGGCCCGTGCACGCGATCCTCGGCGGCAGCGTCCGCGACCGGGTGCAGACCACGTGGGTGGTCGGGCTCGGCACACTCGATGAGATGGCGGCGGAAGCGGCCGAGTACGCCGATCGCGGTTTCCGGCACCTGAAGGTGAAGGGCGGGCACGACCCGGCCAAGGACCTCGAGCTGATCCGCGCCGTCCGCGCCGCGATCCCGGCCGACGCCGAGCTGTGCCTGGACGCCAACGAGGGATACGACGCCACCACCGCGCTGCCGTACCTGGCCAAGATGAGCGCGGCCGGGCTCACCCTGCTGGAGCAGCCGCTCCCCCGCTGGGACCTGGCCGGCCTGGTACGGCTGCGGGACCGGCTCGACGTCCGGCTGATGGTCGACGAGAGCATGCACTCGCTGCACGACGCGCTGGAGATCGCGCGCCGCGGCGCCGCCGACGTCCTGAACATCAAGATCCTCAAGGTCGGCGGGCTGCACCGGGCCTTGCAGATCGCCAACGTGGCCGAGGCCGCCGGGCTCGCGGTGAAGGTAGGCTCGATGCCGGAGCTGGGCGTGGCGACGCTGGCCGCCGTACACCTTGCCGCCGCCGTGCCGGGCGCGACCGTCGCCGCCGACCTGGTCGGACCGCTGATGGTCGACCAGGACCCGCTCGCCGCGACCGTGTTCGCGGACTGCGACGGCTGGATCGACGTACCGAACCGGCCCGGCCTCGGGCACGACGTCTGAGAGGTGATCATGCACCCACTGGTTACGCGACTACGAGGCACCGTACTGCCGGCCGTGGTGACGCCGATGTCCGCTGACGGGGTGGTCGCCTATGACGACCTCGCGGCGTACGCCCAGTCACTGGTGAACCCTTCGGTCGGCGGGGTGGCGGTGTGGGCGCATACCGGGCGCGGGCTGTACTTGTCGCAGGCGGACCGGGCGAAGGTACTGGAAACCTGGCGCCAGGCAACCGACTTGCCGATCGTGGCGGGGGTCGGCGTACCAAAGTCACCGGCGACGGGGTCTGCGTCGGGCGGGGGGACGTCGAGCCTGGCGACCTCTGGCGTGGGGGCGGCCGGTGGGGTGTCGGCGGCTGGGGTGTCGGGGGCTTTGGCGTTGCGGGAGGCGGTGGATGCGACGGTGGAGATGGCCGTGGCTGCCGCGGCCGGTGGGGCCGATGCGGTGATGGTGTATCCGCTGGCGGCCCTCAACGAGCTGCCGGACGGGCACGCGCAGGCGATCGCGCTGCACGAGCGAGTCGCGGCCGAGAGCGGACTGCCGCTGGTCGGTTTCTACCTGCACGGCGAGGCCGGCGGATACCCGTACTCCCCCGAGCTGATCCGGGACCTGCTCGCGCTCGACGCGATGCTCGGCGTGAAGACAGCGACGCTCGACCGCGCAATCGGCTGCCAGGACGCGATCTGGGCCGGCCGCGACACCGGAAAACTCCTGATCACCGGCGAGGACCGCATGTACGGCCCGTCCTTCATGTGGGGCGCCGACACCGCACTGGTCGGAATCGCCTCAGCCCAGGTCGAACTGTCAGCCGCCGTCCTCCGCGCCTGGACCGCCGGCGACCACGCCGAGTTCCTCGCGGCCTCCGACCGACTCGACCGCTTCGCCGCGGCAACCTTCTACGCCCCCATCGAGGGCTACGTCCAACGCATGCTCTGGGCCGCCGAGTGGGAGGGCCTGATCCCCCCATCCTCAGCCCACGACCCGTACGGCCCCAACCTCCCACCGGCCGAACGAGACCAAGTCATCCACTGCCTGGAACAACTGCACTAGCCAAGGGCCGGGATGGGCGTTCCCCTCACTCCAGCACACCACTGGGTGACCGCCTGCGACTCATCTTCCGGCGCCCGCCGCCACCTCGCCGCAGCGAGTGCGGTGCGAGTGCACTGCGCACTGCGCGGATGGTCGTAGGTCGGATGATTCGGGGGGGGTGCGGGGGTGCAGAACCGAGTTGCTGGTGGATGGGTTGGCGTGGGCCGTGGGTGGAGCGCTCCCTCCACGCTCCACCGCACTGGCGCCGATCTGACCCCGCCGCGGGACTGGCGGCAATTGTGGTCTTGACCGAAACTAGGAGAGCAGCGCCGGAACGTCAAGATCTCGCCGGTCACTGCGCTATTCTGCGAGTTGAGGGCCAGGCCAGAAGTCGCCGGAGGACAGCCGTGAGGATCTGCTCAGTTCTGGACAGACGCACGAGCGTCGCGAGCCTGGACGGATGCGCGAGTGTCGCGACTCTGGACGGATGCGGGCGTGTCGCGGGTGTGCGGCTCGGTTGGCGGTCGCTGATGACCAGCACGGTGGACTGATGGCGCTTTCGGTCGGCGTGGTCGGGCCGGAGGACCTCGTTCAGCGGGTGACCGCGGTCGGCGCACCCAGCGGTACGACACTGGTCCCCCTCCCGTACCGGCACGAAACCGAGGCGATCGGCCTGGTCCAGCAGGCCCACTCCGACGTCGACGCATTCCTCTTCACGGGCGTCGTCCCGTACACGATCGCCACCGAAGCCGGCGCCATCGACCGCCCGGCGATGTACGTCTCGTACGACGGCGCGACCCTCCTGCGCGCCCTGGTCGAACTGCTGCGCCTCGGCCACAACGTCACCCAGTTCTCGATCGACACGCTCCGGCGCTCCGAAGTACTGGAAACGCTGATCGAAGCGAAACTCCCGACCGACCGCATTCACGTACTCCCGTACCGCCCCGGCCTGACGTCAGACGACATCGTCGAGTTCCACCGCACCGCCCGCGAGAAGCACGGCGCACTGGTCGCGATCAGCTGCCTCGGCTCCGCATTCCACCTGATCGAAAACGAGATGCCGTCCGTACGCCTGGCCCCGTCCCGCTACTCGATCCGCTCCACCCTGCAGGCCCTGATCCTCACCACCACCGGCCAGCACGTCGGCGACGCCCAAGTAGCCCTCGGCGTCATCGACCTGCCGGAACCCGACGACGCCCTCGCCGCCGACCTGATCACCCTCGGCGGCAGCCTCGCCGCCCTCCCCGACGGCCGCCACCTGGTAGTCACCACCCGCGGCCTCCTGGAACAGGCCACCGAACAGTTCACCCGGATGCCACTCCTGGACCACCTCGCCGCCCGGCACAGCACCGCGTACGTAGGCTTCGGCGTAGGCCGCACCGCCGCCGAAGCCGAAGCCCTGGCCCGCCGCGCCGCCGCCCGAGCCACCTCCATCGGCACCGTCGCCGGCGTCGTATCGATGTCCGACGACGTAGAAATCGTCATCGAACCCACCGGCGACCACCCCACCACCCCCCGCACTCCCCGCGCCCCCGAGAGCCTCCCCCTCCTAGCCCGCCGAGTAGGCCTCAACACCCAAACCCTCGCCCGCATGCGCGAACTAACCGCCACCCTCCCCGACGGCCTGACCACCCAAGACGTAGCCGACCACCTAGCCGTCCAACTCCGCACCGCCCGCCGAGTCCTGAAACGCCTGGAACGAGCCGGCCTAGCCGCCCCCACCGGCACCCAACAACACGGCCGAACCGGCCGCCCACCCACCATCTACCTAATCCACCTATAACCCACCCCACCAACAACCACTCACGACCCCGCACCGCCGCCGCACCGCCGCCGCACCGCCGCCGCACCGCCGCCACACCTCACCACCGCCGCCTGCCCTCACGACCGCCTGCCTCACAACCCCCTGGCCTCGTCACCCCTGCCCTCACAACCCCCTACCCCCTGCCCTCGTCACCCCCTGCCCTCACCACCGCCACCACCCTCATCACCACTGCCTCCGTCATCACTAGCACGCCTCGCCCTGCCCCCGTTACCTTTTTTGTGGCCCCGCGGTGCGGGGTTCTGGTCGCTGGGTTCGGTATGACTTACTGCCCCTGTCGT